>CAZADK010000208.1:0-7506 GCA_964483855.1 uncultured Rhodoferax sp. | reverse complement strand
TTTTTTGACCCAGCTTGAGAGGAAGCATCACCATGAAAACCAATCTCGTCCGCCGCTCCGTATTGATGGCAGGCTCGCTGCTGGCAGCCGGTGCGCTGGTCATGCCGACGCTGGCCCAGGCGCAAGCCCTCAAGCCGGGCAAGCTGCGCGTGGCCGTCCTGGCCGACATCGCCAATTACGATCCGGCGCAATTCTCGTCGGTCAACTTTCCGCTGATCAAGAACCTCTACGACAGCCTGATCGAGTACACGGCCGAGGGGCAGGCTATTCCCAGTCTTGCCAGCGCCTGGCAGATCGGTACCGGCAACACGTCGGTGACATTGACGCTGCGCCGCGACGTGAAGTTCCACAGCGGAGCACCATTCAACGCCGAGGCGGTGGCGGCCACACTGAAGAAATCGGCCGATCCGAAGACCGGCAAGAACGTGTACCCGACGATGTCGGTGGTCAAGGACTGGACGGTCGTCGACCCGTACACGATCCGGCTGAACTTCAACAACGCGGTGCCCGACAAGCAGATCACCGACCTGCTGCAGTTCATCTCGCCGATCGAGCCCGCTGGCATCGAGACCGCCGAGACCAAACCCGCTGGCACTGGCGCCTACATGCTGGCCGAGCGGGTGCTGGGCCAGCGGGTGCGCATGGTGGTCAACCCCAACTACTGGCGGCCCGAGAAGCCGCTGATCGACGAAATCACGCTGACCGTGTTCAGCGACAACGATGCCGCCAGTGCGGCGCTCGAGTCAGGCTCGGTCGACCTCGTCTATGGCGGCAGCTCGCGCTCGGCGCTGCGCCTGCGCAATGCCGGCAACCAGTTGATCCAAGGGCCAGGGCCGCTGGTGCAGGTGTTTCGCATCAACAGCACACAGGGGCCGTTCAAGAACGACAAATTTCGCCAGGCGTTCAACCACCTGATGGACCGCGCCGCGATCCTGCAGATCGGCTATGCCGGCCTGGGCCAGGTCACGACATTGCCCTGGGCGCCTGCGAGTCCGGCGGTCGACAAGTCATATGACAGCCGGTACGCGTTCGACCTGGACAAGGGCCGGGCGTTGCTGAAGGAGTCCGGCCTGTCCGAGGCGGCCATGAATGACTGGAAGATGCTGGTCAATAGCGGCGACGAGGCCTCGCTGGCGATCAGCCAGGTGGTGCAGAGCACGCTGGCCAAGGTCGGCGTCAAGGTCCAGCTCGATCTCAAGCAGGGATCGGAATACATCGACGCCTTGCTTGGCGGCAAGTTCGCAGGCACCTTCGGCGGCATCGGCAACGTGCAGAAGTTCCCGACCCGCGTAGCCACCAACAGCATCTACCGCACCGTCAAGAACCCGGTGCTGGGCGATCCGCATCCGCATCCGGCCTACGTGGCGGCGATCGAACGTGTCAACACCGCGTTCGGCGCCGACGTCAAGGGCGCCTACGACAACCTGAACAAGGTGCTGGTCGAGTCGGCGTTCGCGATCCCGACCAATACCTTTGACATTGGCCTGATCGTGGCCTCCCCGAAAGTGGGCGGCATCACGCGCGAGATCGATAACATGCTGGTTGTGCGTACCATCGGGCTGCGTTGATCTCCCCTTGACGACGCCGACGGCGGATCGTGCCGCAGGCGTCGTGTTCTGCTGGAATACCGAATGACGATGACTTTCGAGGCCGCTGTGGCCGGTGGCAACGTGCGGGTCGTTTATGAAGGTGCGTCGGTGTTGACGGCCGGCGCGCGCACGCGGTTTGACGTGCGGTTCCAGGCCGATATCGATCTGCCACCGGGCGCCCAACTGGGCCTGGCCAGGCGCTGGCCCAGCGACTGGGGCGCTTTGCAGTCGCACGACCCAGCCGCGCCCGGCTACCTGCAGGTCAGTGCTGGCGCTGGCTTGCCGGTGCGCTGGTGGAGTGCGGGCATGCACCCCTGGCATCCGTTCGACCATGCCAGCTTCGTCGTGCTGCCGCATGGCCTGCCGGCCGGGCAATCACTGCAGATCGTGGCCGGAGATGGATCGCAAGGCTCGCCCGGTTGCATCGTGCAGACCTTCATCGAGGAGCAGTCGCCGCTGTCGATCCGGCTGTTGGCGGGGCCGGGCGCCAGCTGGGTCGAAATCGCGCGGCCGTCGGTCCAGGTCGTGGGTGCCGCGGCGCACCGGCTGGTGTTGACCGCGCCAGGCCAGGTCGTGGCCGGGAAACCCTTCGAGCTGCACCTGCGCGTCGAGGATGCGTGGGGCAATCCGGCTGTCGCGCCGGGGCCGGTGCGCCTGCTGGCGCCCATCGACTGGGAGGTGCAGTTGCCCGACTGCGGATGGCTGCGGCTTCCCGTGACGCTGGAGCGGCCCGGCATCCACCGTCTGCCCGCTGCCATGGCAGCAGTGCCGGGGTTGCAGGCCGTGAGCAATCCGGTGGAGGTGATCGCAGCCGATGCCGCGGCGCAGCCGATGTTCTGGGGCGATTTGCACGCCCAGTCGCTGATCGGTTGCGGCGCGCGCACGATCGACGCGTTCTACGAGCACGCGCGCGACTTCGCCGCCAGCGACTTCGCCAGCCACCAGGCCAACTGTTTCCTGGTCTCCAACCCCGAGTGGGCCGAGACCGAACGCGGCACCCTGCAGGTGCAGCGCCCGGGCCGGTTCGTCACGCTGCTGGGTGTGGAGTGGTCGCCCTCCAGTGTGCTGGGGGGCGACCACAACCTGTATTTTCCGGGTGACGACGCGCCGCTGCACCGCTGCAGCCATGAGTTCGTCGCCGACAAGTCGGACCTGGCGACCGACCTGCCGCATGTCGACGACCTGCATGCGCACTACCAGGGTACCGACACCCTGATCGCCGTCCATGTGGGCGGACGCACCGCCGACCTGCGCTGGCATGAGCCGTCGCTGGATCGCCTGATCGAGGTGCACTCCACCCACGCCACCTCCGAATGGTTCTTGCTCGATGCGCTCAAGCGCGGCTACCGCATGGGTGTGACCGCCGGCAGCGATGGCGTGGACGGGCGCCCGGGTGCCAGCCATCCCGGCCATCTGGAGGTGCGCAATGTGCGCGGCGGCCTGACCGCCGTCATGATGCCGGAACTCAGCCGTGGCGCGTTGTGGAGCGCGCTGCGATCCCGCCACTGTTATGCGACCACCGGCGAGCGGATCGGCCTGCGTTTTGCGACCGAGGACGGTGCGCGGATGGGAGACGAGATCCGTGCGTCCCGCCTGCCGCGTTTCCCGGTGTCGGTACACGGTACCGCGCCGGTCGAGTCGATCGACTTTTTCCGCGACGACCAGTTGCTGCAGCATGTCGATGCCATGTCGACGCCGCCACAACCGTTGTCGAACCGGGTACGGGTCGGCTGGTGCGGTGCCAGCGGGCAGGGCAACTTCCGCGTCGCGCGCATGCACTGGGACGGCCTGCTGCGGGTGCGCGGCGCACGTATTCTCGGCGCCGAACCCTGGGCCTTCGACACACCCGACGAAGGGCTGCTGCAGATCGACGAACACCAGGTGTCGTGGCGCTCGATCACCGGCGGCGACTGGGATGGCCTGGTGCTGGAGATGGACCGGCTTGACGAGGCGGAACTGATTTTCGTGACCGAGCCGATGACGCTGCAGGTCCGACTAGGCGACCTGTCCGGCGCGGCGCAGTTGTTCGAGGCCAACGCGCCGATGCGCCGGCTCGAGTTGCGGCGCTTGCCGCTGCAGCTGCCTGCACTGGACTGGACCGGCAACTTTGCCGATCCGGATCCGCTGCCCGGCACCCATGCCTACTGGGTGCGGGTGCGCCAGGCGGACGGCGCATTTGCCTGGTCGTCGCCGATCTTCGTCACACTGGCGGACAGCGTGTGATGACCGAGCCGCTGTTGTCGGTCCGCGGCCTGTCGGTGACCTTCACCGGTTCCGGCCGCCCGGTGCCGGCGGTGCGGGGCATCGACTTCGAGGTGGTTGCCAACGAGGTGCTGGGCATCGTGGGTGAATCGGGCTCCGGCAAGAGCGTGACCTCGCTGGCGATCAGCGGCCTGCTCGACGATACAGCGCAGGTGCAGGGCTCGATCCGGCTCGCCGGGGTCGAGGTCACGACACTCGACGCGGAAAGCCTGCGCCAGATGCGCGGTCGTGATGTCGGCATGGTGTTCCAGGACCCCACGACCACGCTCAATCCGGTGCTGCCGATCGGCCGCCAGGTGATCGAAGGGCAGGTCGCGCATGGCCAGGTGGCGCGCGGTCAGGCCCATGCGCGGGCGGTGGAACTGCTGCGCGAGGTCGATATTCCCGACCCGCAGGGCCGGGTGAATCAGTACCCGCACCAGTTCTCCGGCGGCATGCGCCAGCGCGCGGTGATCGCGATGGCGATGGCTGGCAAGCCCCGGTTGATCATCGCCGACGAACCGACGACGGCGCTGGACGTGACCGTGCAGGCGCAGGTGTTGTCGGTGCTGGCGAGGCGCCAGCGCGATACCGGTGCCGCGGTGATCCTGATCACGCACGACCTGGGCGTGGTGGCCGAGGTCGCGCACCGTGTCGTCGTGATGTATGGCGGGCGTATCGTCGAGTCGGGTTCGGTGCAGGACATCTTCCACCAGCCACGGCATCCCTACACCGTGGGACTGTTGCGCAGCGTGCCGCGCATCGACACCATCGACGAGCGCCTGGTGCCGATCCCCGGCCAGCCACCGAGTCCGGCCCAGTTGCCGACCGGTTGCAGCTTTCACCCGCGCTGCGCGATCGGGCGCGAGCGACCCTTGTGCGCGCAGCAGACACCGGTGCTGCGCGGCGTGGGCAGCTTGCATGCGAGTGCATGCCACTATCCCGACGAAGTGGCAGGCCTGTTGCCCGACGCCGCGGTGGCAACTGCCAGCCGTGAAAAGCCCGCTCCCGCGGCACGGGCCAAGCCAGGGGGTGAGGCTGGCGCGCCACCACCAGCGAGCGTCGCGTCGGGGCAGGCGCGCGGCGTTGCGGCGGCGGGCAATCCCTTGCTGGAGGTGGATCGACTGCAGGTGTTTTTTCCGGTCAAGGCGGGCCTGCTGCGCCGGCGCGTGGGATGGGTGCGCGCGGTCGATGGCGTGAGCCTGACAGTGCGCGCTGGCGAGACCGTCGGCCTGGTCGGCGAGTCTGGCTGCGGCAAGACAACCACCGGCCGCGCCATCATGGGCCTGCTGCCGATATCCAATGGCACGGTGCGATTCGACGGACGCGACATCACCCATCTGGCGTCGTCCGAGATGCGCAAGGTGCGCCGTAACATGCAGTACATCTTCCAGGACCCGTATTCCTCGCTCAATCCGATCAAGACGGTCGGCGAGATCGTCGCCGAGCCGCTACGGATCCACGGCCTGTATGACGAGACCGGCGGCGCGCGCTGGGTGTCCGAGCTGTTCGACCTGGTGGGCCTGCCCTCGTCGATGGTGAACCGTTTTCCGCAGGAGTTCTCGGGCGGGCAGCGCCAGCGCATCGGCATCGCGCGGGCGCTGGCGCTCAAGCCGCGGTTGCTGATCCTGGACGAGCCGGTAGCGGCACTCGACGTGTCGATCCAGGCCCAGGTGATCAACCTGCTGCAGGACCTGCAACGTGAACTGGGTCTGGCCTACCTGTTCATCGCGCACGACCTGTCCGTGGTGCGCCATATCTCGAATCGGGTCTCGGTGATGTATCTGGGCCGCATCGTCGAGGAGAGTGACCGCACCAGCCTGTACGACCAGCCGACCCATCCCTATACCCAGTCCTTGCTGTCGGCCGTGCCGGTGCCCGATCCGTCCACCCGCGACAGCCGCAAACGCATCATTCTGGAAGGGGACATACCCAACCCGGCTGCGCCGCCCAGCGGTTGCCACTTTCATCCGCGCTGCTTCAAGGCCAGCGCGGTGTGCAAGACCCAGGCCCCGGTGTTCCAGGCTTATCCCGGCCTGCCGACGCATGTGGCATGCCACCATGCCGGCCCGATGGAGACGGGCAGTGGCGCCGAAGCGACGTCTGGCGCGTTGGAGGCACGGGCATGAAGGCGCTGCTCCAGCGCAGCGCGGACGTGCTGCGGCGCCTGGTCCGGCGCAAGGGTGCGATGCTGGGCCTGCTGTTCATGGCGGTGCTGATCCTGACGACCAGCCTGGCGCGCTGGATCCTGCCATTCGATGCCTTGACGCAGGACTTCAGCGCGATCTTGCAAGGCCCCAACCGGGTGCACTGGTTCGGCACCGACGAGCTGGGCCGCGACATCCTGGCGCGCGTGGTCTATGGCGCACGCACCTCGCTGATCACCGCGGGCGGTTCGGTGGCGATCGCTGCCACCATCGGCGTGCCGATCGGGCTGGTGGCCGGATTCTTCGGTGGCTGGCGCGACACGTTGCTGATGCGGTTCGTCGATGTGTTGCTGTCGCTGCCCGGCATCCTGTTCGCGATGGCGCTGATTGCCGTGCTCGGACGCAGCCAGACCGCGGCGCTGATCGCGGTGGGCATCACCGGCATTCCGAGTTTTGCGCGTATCACCCGGGCCCAGGTGTTGTCGCTGCGCAAGCGCGACTTCGTCACCGCGGTCGAGGCGCTGGGTGGTTCGGCCAGCTACAACATGTTCAGGACGGTGCTGCCCAACTCCTGGAGCCCGATCCTGGTGCAGGTGGTGATCCTGTCGTCGGTGGCGATCCTGATCGAGGCCTCGCTGGCGTTTCTCGGCGTGGGCATCCCGCCGCCGACGCCGAGCTGGGGCGAGATGCTGCGCACCGGCAAGACCTTCCTGTATGACTCGCCGACCTATGCTGTGCTGCCTGGGCTGGTGCTGACCCTGACCATCCTGTCGCTCGACACGATAGGCAGGTCCCTGGCCAGCGTGCTGGCCGACCGGCATGAAAACGTCGCCGACGTCGCCAACGCCGCGGCAGGGAGCCGCCCATGATGGGTTTCATCCTGCGCCGGCTGGCGCAACTGCTGCCCGTGCTGCTGATCGCATCCACCGGCATCTGGGCGATGATCTATGCCGTGCCGGGAACGCCGATCGGCACCATCGTCGGCGAGAACGCGACGCCCGAGCAGATCCAGGCCGCGATCGTGCGCCTGGGTCTGGACCAGCCGATGGCGGTGCAATACTGGAGCTGGCTGCGCAATGCGCTGGTCGGCGATTTCGGCCTGTCGATCCAGAACCGCGAGCCGGTGCTGGACTTGATCGTGCAACGTATCCCGGCCACGATTCAGCTCGGCCTGTCCGCCACCGTCGTCGGCCTGCTGCTGGGCGTGCCGGTGGCGGTCATCAGCGCGCTCAAGCCGGGTTCCTGGCTCGATCGCTGGCTCAGTGGCTGGAGTGCATTGGCGTTGGGCGTGCCGACATTCTGGCTCGGTATCCTGCTGATTCTGCTGTTCGCGGTGCACCTGCGCTGGTTGCCGTCGGCATCGGCCTATGTGTCGATATGGGAGTCGCCGTGGCAGGCGCTGCGCAACGTGCTGCTGCCGGCGGTGACGCTGGGCGTTTACGTGTCGGGCATCTTCGCGCGTTTCCTGCGCGCATCGCTGCTGGGCGAGTTGCGCGCCGATTATGTGCGCACGGCGCGCTCCAAGGGCT
>CAZADK010000207.1:0-7509 GCA_964483855.1 uncultured Rhodoferax sp. | reverse complement strand
GCCGCAGCCGATCCGGGCGAGCGCACACCGGCGCCACCGCCGGGCACGGACACCGCATTGCTGCAGGCGCTGGGGCATGACCCGGCCAGCCTGGACGCGTTGCAGGCCAGGACCGGACTGAACACGGCACGGCTGCAGGCGCAACTGATGGCGCTCGAGCTCGCAGGCCAGGTCGGCCGTCTGCCGGGTGGACTGTTCCAGCGCATCGCCGGAGCCTGAACGGTCGGCAATGCCGCGCAAAGCGGGCCGGGATGTGCGCTATATTGGGCACATGTTTGAAGTGCTGGTTTTCGTCTACGAGCATTACTGGCGCGGCGATGCTTGTCCCCAGTGGAGCCAGCTCGAGCGCAAGCTCCATGCGGTCGGTTTCGAATCGCAGGAGGTCGAGGACGCGCTGCATTGGCTCACCGGGCTGCGCCAGGCGACGCGCAACACCGAGCCGCCGCAGCCGGTGGCCGGTTTCAACCGCGCTGCATCCCGTCCTGCGGTGCTACTGGCAGCCACCGAACCATCCACCAGCATGCGGGTGTTTTCGGTGGCAGAACAAAACCGGTTCGGATCGCAGTGCCTGGGCTTCATCCGCTTCCTCGAAGGGGCGGCGGTTTTGCCGCCGCACATGCGCGAAATCGTCATCGACCGGGCCATGGCCTGCGGCTCCGACGAGCTGAGCCTGGAGGACCTGAAGATCATCGTGCTGATGGTCTACTGGAGTTTTGGCGAGGAGCCCGACGCACTGGTGCTCGACGAGTTGTGCGACGACGCGCGCGACCGGCTCGCGCATTGAGGTTGGCGCGCCAGGCCCGTGCAGCTGCGCTGATCGGTCAGCCGAGCAGGCGCTCCGGATTGGCCTCGAGCTTGGCCAACGCATCGCGCGTGGCACGCACCGTCAACGATTCTTCTTCCTGCGGCAGCAACAGGCCAGCCTGGAGATAAGCGGCCAGCCGTCCGGCCTGGATCAGGAAGCTGTGGCCGTCGGCGGAAGCAAACAGGTTGAGCTGCTTGCGATCGCTGCGCCAGGCGAATTGCACCTTGGTGACCCGATTGTTGTGGTCGAGCATGAACCAGGAACCGAGTTCAAGTTCGTTGGCCCAGGCCAGCATCGCGTTGCTGGGCTTGGAGCCGCCATTGGCCACGACATCAATGGTGGCGGGATCGATGCCGAGCATCAGCTCGATGCTCTCGGCATCCAGTGGCAGGTCTCCCATGCCGTCTTCACTGACAAAGTCTTCCAGGTTGGCCAGCCGTTTGGCCAGTGCCTCGATCTGGGCTGCGGGAATGGCGTCGGTCTTGGACATGAAGGCGTCGGCCAGCGTGTCACTGACTGTCTTGATATGGATATCCTGCTGGCTCGGCGCCATGCCCAGCAGCGTCATGCCGGAGCGCAGGCGTTGCAACAGCTTGGGCAAGTTCTGGATCACCCGCGTCCGATCGGCCCGGTCGGGCTTGGCGCTGGCGGCCCAGACCAGGTCGGACGACGTGCGTTTGAGCTCCAGCGTCTCGACATGTTGCGGGCCCTTGCGCACGGCGGCCACCGCCAGTACCTCGGCCCATACCTTGAACAGGAAGGTGCGGATCTCCTCGCGCACCGGAATTTCCCTGAGCATGTTGCGCATCTCGATCGTGTACTGGATCGTCAGCGTCTCCTTCTGCTCGACCTGCTGCGCGACACTGGCGACCTTTTGCGTGGCCCCGCTGCCGGCCAGGAACTTCTGCAGGAACTTCTGGAATTCGGCGTACACCAGTTCGTAAACCCGCTTGCCGGTCTCTGGATACTGCTCGATCACCTGCACGACGCGCTTGATTTCCTTTTCGAGCGGACCGCCCTGGATACCACTGGCATCGAAACCCATCACGCACGAACCCATGCGGTCGATCAGCTGGCGCGCCGGATGGTTGGCCGAGCCGAAGAAGTCAGGCTCCGCCAACGCCACCCGCAGCACGGGCATTTGCAGCCGCGCAAACCAGACCCGTATGCCGGGCGGAATACGGTCTTCCTGCAAGATGGCCTGGAACATCAGCGCCACGATCTCGATGGTGGCCTTTTCGCCTTTGGTCTCGGCCTTGTTCTTGAGTTCGGCGGTCTGCAATCGCAGGCGGCCAGCAATCTGGGCCACACCCGCCGGGGTGTATTCCTCCAGCACGGTGGCCGAGTCCTTGAACGCCGCAACCGCGCTTGGGCGCGGCGCCAAGGCAGCGGCGAGCGCTGGTGACGCCGGCCCGTAGGAAGTGCCATCGAATTCTGCTCCGACCCGCCCCACCAACAAGCGCTTGAGCTGGCCCAGTACCCCTTGTGCCCGGCTGGCTGCGCGGGCCAAAGGTGTTGTCGAGGTCATCATCCGGGTTTCGTCATGGGTCAACGGGTTGGCCGCGCGAGCACCGCTGGCAGGGATGAAGCCCCCTTGCGACTGGTCACGCCGCCCAGCACCCTGACCATAACCGCTGGGTCCAGAGTTACCCCGAAGGCTGCCACTGGATGAGGCAGCTCCATAACCACCGGAGTGCAACTGGTCGGGACCGCGACCACCGGTGCTGCTGGGATACTCACTGGGCATATCGGCAATGTCGGCAGCGAGCCGCGTACTCGGAAAAGCCTGCGGCGCACTGGTCTGGGGAGTTGCGCGTTTGACCCGGTCCTTGAGGTCGATGGTGGGCATCACACCTTTGTCGATCAGTGCGCGGTTGCCCTTGAGGTAAGCCTTCTTGAGTCGTTCGGACAGCAAGGTCTGGACCGTGTCGTTGACCATCGGCCAGCTTCCAGTGGGCATGCCGCTGGCGGCCCATTCTTCCACCAGGGTCAGCACCAGCACGTCCGGCCGCAGGATGTCCTGCCGGTCGAGGTCGTCGGAATCCTCGAGATAACGAATACGCAGGCGCAGGTCGTCCAGTTCGGAGCTGACCTTGTCCATCACCCTGAGCACCAACCGGGATGCCAGGATCTTGTTCTCGACCACATCGTTGCCGACCAGCGACAAGCCGCCAAAGTCTTGCGAGGTGTCTTTTTGGGGAGTCGCCACAGGCACCAGGGCCTCCCTCCAGGCGACGGATGTGGCGTCGCGCCATTTGTCCTTGTGCCGCAGGTAAAAAGTCCAGGCATCGCGGCGGGCCTGCATTTCTCGCGAGGACGCCGCCTCGTCCATCAGCACGCGCAGCCTGTCTTGCACCGCAGGCACGATCTCCGCCAGGGCCTGCACCGCGTCCGAGACGAATTGCTGCCGGATTTCCGCCGCCAGGCGCCGCCGTTGGCTGGAGAAGGACGCGGAAACCATGGTGTCAGGGGCCGTTCACACAGTGGCCCCGGCGTTCGGGTCGTTCGGATCGAGTCCTTTTTGCGCGCCTGGCTTGACCATGTCTTCGCGCCGTATCCCGAGCCACATCGCGATGGCCGCACCGACAAACACCGACGAGTAGATGCCGAAGCAGATCCCGATGGTCAGTGCCAATGCGAAATAAAACAGCGTTGGACCACCAAAAAGCAGCATAGACAGGACCATGATCTGGGTAGAACCGTGGGTGATGATAGTACGACTGATCGTGGACGTGATCGCACTGTTGATGATCTCTACCGTGTTCATCTTGCGGTAGCGGCGAAAATTTTCACGGATCCGGTCGAAGATGACGACCGACTCGTTCACAGAATAACCCAACACCGCCAGCACCGCCGCCAGCACCGCAAGCGAGAACTCCCACTGGAAGAAGGCGAAAAAACCCAGGATGATGATGACGTCGTGCAGATTGGCCACGATCGCAGCCACGGCGAATTTCCACTCGAAGCGCACCGCAAGGTAGATCATGATGCCCACGACGACCATGGCCAGCGCCTTGAGTCCGTCGGTGACGAGTTCCTGACCCACCTGCGGGCCGACAAACTCCTGCCGACGCAAGGTCGCCCCCGGATCGGCTGCCTTGAGCGCCGCGAACGCCGTCTCGCTCTGTTGCGCGGAACTGACGCCTTTTTGCGACGGCAACCGAATGATCACGTCCTGCGCGGTACCGAAATTCTGCACCTGGATGTCGGTATAACCCAGCCCCGCAATGACCGAGCGCACCTTGGGTACGTCAGCCGGCTGCGAATAGCCGACCTCCATCACGGTGCCGCCGGTGAACTCCACCGACAGGTGCAAGCCGCGGCTGAACAGGAAGAACACCGCCAGCAGAAAGGTGACGATCGACACCGCATTGAGCGCCAGCGCGTGGCGCATGAATGGAATGTCACGACGAAACTTGAATAACTCCATGGTTCAACCTCCCTGCCCGGAACGGGCCACTTCCGAGCCACCTTCGGGCCGCCACACGGTACCGATCGACACGACCTTGAGCTTCTTGACCCGTCCATACCACAAGTTGACCAGGCCACGCGAGAAGAACACGGCCGAGAACATGCTGGTCAGGATGCCGATGCAATGCACGACCGCGAAACCGCGCACCGGACCTGAGCCGAAGATCAGCAGGGCCACGCCCGCGATCAGCGTTGTGACGTTGGAGTCGAAGATCGTGCCCCAGGCGCGTTCGTAACCGGTGTTGATGGCGGCCTGCGGCGAAGCGCCATTGCGCAGTTCCTCACGCCCCCGTTCGTTGATCAACACGTTGGAGTCGATCGCCATGCCGAGCGCCAGCGCCATCGCGGCCATGCCCGGCAGCGTCAAAGTGGCTTGCAGCATCGAGAGCACGGCAACCAGCAGCAACAGGTTGATGCCCAGCGCGATGCTGGAGAAGACGCCGAACATCATGTAGTAGACACACATGAAGGCCGCAATCACCAGGAATCCCCAGGTGACACTGTTGAAGCCCTTGGCGATGTTCTCGGCGCCCAGGCTCGGGCCGATGGTGCGCTCCTCGATGATCTCCATGGGCGCGGCCAGCGAGCCGGCGCGCAGCAGCAGCGCGGTGTCGTTGGCTTCGGTTGTCGTCATGCGGCCCGAGATCTGCACCCTCCCACCACCGATCTCGCTGCGGATCACCGGCGCGGTGACGACTTCGCCCTTGCCCTTCTCGAACAGCAGGATCGCCATGCGCTTGCCGACGTTCTGGCGCGTCACGTCGCGGAAGATGCGCGCGCCCTTGGCATCGAGCGTCAGGTGCACCGCGGCTTCCTGGGTCTGGTTGTCGAAGCCGGGCTGGGCGTCGGTAAGGTTCTCGCCGGTCAACATGACCTGCTTCTTGACGATCACCGGCCGGCTGTTGCGCTCGAGGAATCGCTCGGAACCGAACGGCACTGGACCGGTGCCGGCCTCCGCCGCCTGGCCCTCCGGGCTTTCATCGACCAGCCGCACCTCCAGCGTGGCGGTACGACCCAGGATGTCCTTGGCCTTGGCAGTATCCTGCACGCCGGGCAGCTGCACGACGATACGGTCCTGGCCCTGCTGCTGGATCACCGGTTCGGCAACGCCGAGTTCGTTGATCCGGTTGTGCAGTGTCACCATGTTCTGCTTGAGAGCCTGCTCCTGGATGGTCCGCGCTGCTGTCGCTTTTATGCGCGCCGTAAGCTTGAATTCGTCGCCTTCGGGCGCATCGACGGTCTGAAGATCGGCAAACTGGTCTGCCACGATGGCCTTGGCGGCCTCCAGCGTCGCCCGGTCGCGGAAAATTACCTCGATCGACTGGCCGTTGCGGCTGATGCCGCTGTGGCGAACGCTCTTCTCACGCAACGCGGTGCGCAGATCACCAGACAAGGATTCGACCTTGCGCGTCAGGGCTGCGTCCATGTCGACCTGCAACATGAAGTGCACGCCACCGCGCAGGTCCAGTCCCAGGTACATCGGCGCCGCGCCGATGGCCGACAACCAGGACGGCGAACGCGACAACAGGTTCAGTGCAACCACATAGGGCGGATCGGAGGGGTCGGGTACCAGCGCCTTCTGGATGGCGTCCTTGGCCTTGAGTTGCTCGTCACCGGTGCTCAGGCGCACCTTGATCGAATTGCCGTCGAACACGATGGCGGCCGGCGCGATGCCCGCGGCCTTGAGCGCTTCTTCGACCCGACGCTGGGTGCCGGTATCGACCTTGATCGTGGCCTTGCCCGACGACACTTGCACTGCAGGTGCCTCGCCGAAAAAGTTGGGCAGGGTATACAAGACCCCTACCAGCATCGCGATCGCGATGATCACGTATTTCCAGAGCGGGTATCGGTTCATGTTTGCGCTTCTCGCGGGCCACGGTGCCTCGCAATCCCGGCCGCAGGGACCAGGCGGTTACAGGATTACTTGATCGTGCCCTTGGGCAGCACCTGGATCACGGCACCGCGCTGGACCTGGACCTCGACTCCATTGGCGATCTCCACACCCAGGTAGTTGTCGCCAAGCTTGGACACCTTGCCCAGCACACCACCCGTGGTGACCACTTCGTCGCCCTTGGCCAAGGCCTCCACCATGATCCGGTGCTCTTTCTGTTTCTTCATCTGAGGGCGAATCATGACAAAATAAAGTACGACGAACATCAGCACCAGCGGCAGCATGCTCATCAGCGATGATTGCATGTCTCCACCGGCAGCGGCCGGGGCGGTTTGGGCGAATGCGGAAGAAATAAACACAGGCAGCTCCGATGAAAGCGGTGGTTGGGTCTGACGCGCAGCGGCGTCATCGCTGGCAGACAACCCGGCATTGTAAGGGGCACCCCAGACGCCGCGAAACTAGGGGTTGTTGGGGCCGGCCTGTCTCGGGAGCACCACATGCAGCAGCCGCACGGGCACGATCACGACCACGCACATTCCCACCTGGACGAGATGGATTTGCGCGTGCGGGCGCTCGAAACCCTGCTCACACGCAAGGGTTACGTCGATCCGGCGGCGCTGGACCGCATCGTCGAGACCTATGAAAACCGGGTCGGCCCGCACAACGGTGCGGCGGTCGTGGCGCGCTCCTGGGTCGATGCCGATTTCCGCCAATGGCTGATGCGCGATGCCACAGCGGCCATTGCCTCCATGGGTTACGGCGGCCGACAGGGCGAACACATGGTGGCCGTGGCCAACACCCCCGAAGAACACAACATCGTCGTGTGCACCTTGTGCAGCTGTTACCCCTGGCCGGTGCTCGGCCTGCCGCCGGTCTGGTACAAAAGCGCGCCCTACCGCTCCAGGGCGGTGCTCGACCCGCGCGGCGTGCTGGCCGATTTCGGCGTGCAACTGCCGCCATCGACCCGGATCCGGGTCTGGGATTCGACCGCCGAGATTCGTTACCTGGTCGTTCCGATGATGCCGGCCGCGGCGCAGGGACTGGACCCGCGGCAACTGGCGGCCTTGGTCACCCGCGACGCGATGATCGGTACCGGCCTGGCGCTCGCACCAGGTCGGGCCGCTACAGACACGCCATGAAGCGGCGGCGCGGATGAACGGCGTTCACGACATGGGTGGCCTGCAGGGGTTCGGACCGGTGGTGCCCGAGCCCGACCAGCCGCTGTTTCACGCCGCCTGGGAAAAACGCGCCCTGGCGTTGACGCTGGCGATGGGCGCCACCGGGCAGTGGAACATCGACCTGAGCCGCTCGGCGCGTGAATCGCTGCCGCCGGCGGTGTACC
>CAZADK010000206.1:0-7516 GCA_964483855.1 uncultured Rhodoferax sp. | reverse complement strand
CTGGTCAGCGCGGTGGGGCCGCTCTTGATGGTGACGGTGTAGCTGTCCGCACGCAAAGGCGTGCCGGTCTTGAGGAAACTGAAACCCATGCCGTCGGCATCGATCAACAGCGAGCCGTCGATGATGCCGCTGGCCGCGCCTTGCAGCACGACGTCGCCGGGTAGCCGGCCGATGCCATACAGGTTGAGCTGGTTCTGGTCGAAGGCCTGGTTGAAACGCACGCTGAAGCCGTCGCATTCCAGCGTGAAGCCCAGTACCTGCAGCGGCATTGCGACCACCTCGATGTCCAGCAGCGGGCCGGCCCAATCGCCGTCTTCGTCGCGCGCCAGCGCCTGGATGCGGGTCGGCCCGAGGCGGGTGTCGTAGACATGGCTGGCCTGCGTCGCGTCACCGGCCACAATGCTCTCGCTGCCGTCGCCCCAGTCGATGACCCATTCGGTGATGGTGTCGTCGCCCGGATCGGCCTGGTCCAGCAACACGGTATAGGCGAAACCCTGGCTCGCTGTCGGCGGGCCGGCCAGACCCAGCATCGGCGGCACGTTGGCCACCTGGGCGGTGAAGCTGCGCGTGGCCTGCGCGCCGGAAGGGTCGCTGACGCGCACGGTGAACTGCGCGGACGCATCGCCGTCGAGCGCAGTCCACAGGATGCGCCCGTTGGCGTCGATGGCGGCTCCATCGGGCGCTTGCAGCAGTTCGAAGCTCACGTCGTCGTCGCCGTCGACGTCGTGCGCGATGGCCGTCAGGTCCAGCGTCTGTCCTTCGTCCAGGTCGACATCGTCCAGTGTCTCGAGCGTGGGCAGGTCGTTGACGGGGTCGATGGTGATCTGCACCGTTGCGACGTTGCTATCGGCCAGTCCGTCGTTGACCGTATACGTGAAGCCGTCTTGCCCGTGGTAGTTGGCATCGGGCGTATAGATGAAGCTGCCGTCGGCCAGCAACGTCAGGTCGCCGTGTTGCGGGCCGTCCACCAGGACGGCTTGCGCGGGGCCGCCGTCCGGATCGATGACACCCACCAGAACACCGATCGCGGCAACGTCCAACGTGGTGTCTTCGTCCGTGGTGTAAATGTGGTCGACGGCCGTCGGCGCATCGTTGACCGGTTGCACGGTGATCGTCACCGTGGCCAGTGTGCTGTCGAACTCGCCGTCGTTGGCGATGTAGCTGAAACCGTCTTCGCCATGGAAGTCGGCCTCGGGCGTGTAGCGGTAACTGCCGTCGGCCAGCAGCTCCAGGCTACCGTGTGCGGGGCCGGTGACGATGCGGGTGGTCAGCGGGTCGCCTTGCGCATCGGTGTCATTGGCCAGCACGGCGATCACCACCACCGCGTTTTCGTCGACCGTGGCACTGTCGTCTTCGGCAATCGGCGGCTGGTTGCCGCCGTCGCCGGTGACGATGCGCACGTCGTCGATGATGGCGCTGCTCAGGCGGCTGCCCATGCCCAGCAGATCGAAGTACAAGGTTGCGGCGGTGCCGGCGGCGATGCCGGCGAGGTCGACGTCGACCCGTATCTGTGCGGACAGATCGAGCAGGCCGCCGTTGCGATTGGCCAGGCCGGCGATGGTGATCTTGCCGGCCGCATACACGGCGCCACCGGTCTGTATGTTCAGCGCCGCATCGGTATTGGCCAGAGGCGCCAGGCCGATCAGGCTCTGGCCGCCGGCATCGAGCAGTGCCATCTCGAACGCATCGACCGGTCCGCTGGCGTTGGCGAGCAGGTCCAGGTCACGGATCGTGAAACTCAGCCGGATCGCGTTGTCCGGGATAAGGAAGGTCTGCTCGAAACCGGACAGGAATTGCCCCTGTTCCGCCAGCACCGCTTCGCCTGCAACGATGCTGGCGTCGCCGCGGCCGATCCAGCCATGGTTGGAAGCGCCCGGGTCCGACACCGAGAAGCTGCCATTGACGATACCGGCGCCGCTTTGCGACAGCTCGCCCATCGCGGCCGGGTCGGCGCTGGTCAGCAGCAGATCACCGGTCGTCGGCAGGCGGCGCACGCCAGCCTCCAGGTAGGGACTCATCACACTGCCCAGGGCGTGGGTTGCAGTCGCATGGTGCAGGCCCAGCACATGGCCGAGTTCATGCGCCAGTACCGTGACCAGGTCCATGCCGGAGAAGATTTCGTCCGGCTGCGGCGTGACGTCGACATACCAGCCCTGGCCGGCGGCATCGACGTCGACGGTGATGACCGGTGTGTCGCCAAGCACCGTGTTTGCCAGTTCGCTGCCGGGCAGGTCCGCCAGCATGATGCGCACCGATGCCAGCGCGTCGGCGTCGGCGCCCGTGGCACGCCACAACCCGCTCACCACGTGTTTCTGCAATGCGAGCAGCCGTGGATTGAGTTGCGTCCCGGCCGTGGTTGACGCGCCGCCCGCGGTGCCGGTGATCGGGTTCGGAATGAACTGGCTGATCGTGCCCGAACCCAGATCGTCATCGGTCACGGTCAGGCTGACGGTCACTGGCGCGGTGAAGGTGAACTGGGGCGTCAACGTGCTGGTGACCACGTTGCCGCCGATGCTCCATTCGATGGCATGGGTGTCCAGCGTACCCGGATCGGCGATCACGCCGTTCAGCTGAACCACGCCATTGCCCAGCGACTGCCAGGTGAACGAGGGCGTCGGGTCCACGTTCTCGACCAGGAACACCTGGCTGTGCAGCGGATGCACATGGAACGACTGGGTGAACTGGCTGTTGATCAGCTGCACCGTTGCGGTGTATTGGTTCGGCTCTGGGTCCGGCCGGTCATCTTCGTAGACATGGGTCAGCGTGTTGGTGCCGCTGCTCGCCGTCACGTTCTCGATCGTGCCGTCACCCCAGTTGACCCTGAGTTTGTAGGCGCTGGCGCCGAAGCTGCCTTGCAACACGACGTTCATGCTGACGGTGTCGCCCTCGTCGAACGGGTCGATTGGCACGACGGGATAGTCGGGCGGCTCGATGATGGTCGGCTCGGCCAAAATGCTGACGCTGGTGCTGGCCGAACCGCCGTCGTCGTCGGTGACCGTCACCGTGGCGTTCCAGATGCCAGGCTCGTTGAGCGTCAGCACGAATGACTGGTTGGCATTCTGGATCAATCCACCCAATGGGGTCGTCACGGCCCAGGCAATCTGAGACGTGTCGGCCAGTCCGGGATCGTCGAACGACACATCCAGTACGGTGGTCGTGATCCCGGTGATGCCCAGGGCCAGATTCTGGTTCGGTCCCGCGTCCAGGTCTTGCGGCGCCACGTTGTTGACCGTGACCTGTGTGCCCGCCGTCACCGTGTCGTCGTCGTCATCGATGACCGTGACCGTGATGGCATAGGTGTCGCTGCCGGTACCGCTCGGATCGTCGTCCACATAGGTGTGGCTGGCCTCGAAGCCCAGCGGCGCGGTGCCCACCGGGTAGATGTCGATGCTGCCGTCACCCCAATCGATCTCGACCGTCAATACGTCGTCGACGCCGGGATCGTCCAGGTCCATGCTCAGCGTGACGCTGTCGCCTTCGTCGATGACGGCGTTGTCCAGCGACAGGTTTTCCAGCGTGGGCGGCAGGTTGTTGACAGTGACCTGCGCTGTGTCGCTGGCCTCGCCGGTGTCGTCGTCGATCAACCGGAAGCTGACCTCGAAGATGTCGTCGTCGCCTGGAGCCTCGTCATCGGCATAGGCATGGGGGATGCTGAACTGGCCGGAGCCTTCGCTGAAGCTGCCCACATCGTCCAGGTTGAAGGTCTCGACGTTGCCGTCACCCCAGTCGACTTCGATGGTGAACGTGTCGTCGCCCGGGTCGGTGAAGTCGCCCGCCAGCGTGACCTCGCCGCCCTCGTCCAGCGGGTTGGGCGTGAGCGTGACGCTGCCGAATTCGGGTGCCACGTTGTTGACCCTGATCGGCAGCGTATTGCTGGCCTCGCCGGTATCGTCATCGACCAGTTTGACCTTGACGTCGAGCAGGTCGAACGGTGTCCCTGTGTCCGGGTCGTCGTCGACGTACTGGTGTTCGTAGCTGAAGCTGCCGTGGCCGCTGGGCTGCGCGGCGATGGTGTGGGTCTGCACCGTGCCATCGCCCCAGTCGATCTCCAGCGTGTAGGTGTCGCGGATGCCCGGGTCGTCGAATTCTCCGTCCAGCGTCACGCGGTTGTCTTCGTCGATCTCGGTTTCGCTGAGTACCAGGCTGGTGAAGGTCGGCGCGACGTTGTTGACGGTGATCGGTAGCTGGCCGACATCCTGTCCGTTGTCGTCATCGTAGACGGTGACCGTGACCTGCAGCTCGTCCTGCGCGGTGCCGGTAGCCGGATGGTCGTCCGCAAAGGTATGGGTGGCGCTGAAGTCGATTCCTGCGCCGCTGTCGGTGCCCAGATTGGTCAGCGTGGTGGTTTCGCCGTCGCCCCAGTCGATCACGATGCTGAAGCTGTCCTGCGTACCAATGTCGGTGAAATGCCCAGTCAATGTGACCTCGTCGGCCTCCATGATGTTCTGGCTGCTGAGCTGCAGCATCGTGAAGCCGGGTGCGACGTTGCGCACCACGAGCGCCTTGGAGCCCCCTGCGACCGTGTTGCTGGAGTTCGCGTGGATGGTGTAGGTGTCCTGCGTGGTTCCGCTGGGGTTGTCGTCCGGAAAGAAGTGCGACAGCGTGGTGCTGTTGGTGCCGGCCGGCAAGGTGACACTCTGGCTTTGGCCATCACCCCAGTCGATGTCGAGCACGGTTGCCTGCGCTGCGTCGAGCGGGCCCAGCAACGTGAAGGTGGCCGTCGCGGTGCCGTTTTCGTCGATTGGCGAATTGACGGTGATGTCGATCGCGCTGTCGGTCAGACGGATGTCGTCCAGGAACATCAGCTGGCTGAAGCTCGATGCCAGGTCGACCGTCGCGTCTGCCACCGTCCACGGCAGCCCGGTCTTGCCTTCGGATTTTTCCTTTGTGAACGAGATCGTTGCGATCTTGTCCTTGTACTGGTCCGGCACCGCCACCGAATAGGTCTGCTTCTTCATGAAGCCCTGCTGCGTCAGCTTGACGTCGATCGACACCGGCGCCAGGCCGGCATCGGCTCCCGCACCCTTGAAGGTGATCTTCATCGAGCCGTCGTCGGTGAACATGAACGGCGCCAGCACCTCGAATGCCAGATACGGCTTGTCGGCAGGAATATGCAGCCGGTTGTGGGTGATGGTGTCGAAATTGACCAGCGTGTCGATGACCACGTCGCTGATGGATTCGGACACATCCGCCAGTGCCGGCGGAATCCAGGGCGAGCCGGCGGCAAACACCAGGTCCTTCAGGATGTTGGCGCCACCCATCAACAGCGCGTAGTCGCTTTGCGGACTCCAGGCCGACTTGAGCATCGCCTCGATCGCGCCGACCAGGAAAGACTTGAATTCCGATACGTTCTTCGGGATCGCCGCCTTTTTCTCGGGATCGAGTTCGAACAGGTCGGCGAGCTTGAAGTCGGCGATGGTCACATCGTCGATGACCAAGCCGGCGTATTGCGACACCAGGCCTTCGAACAAGGTGTAAAGCTTGCCCGCGCTGTCCAGGATATCGGCGCCCAGCGTGTTCTCGCCGAAGAACTGGTTGTACAGCTCGGCATAACCGGGTTCCGATGTTTCCGGCGCGCCCGGCGTTCCAGGCGGCTTGGGCAGGCCGAAGGCCTCGAATTTGACATGGGCGGCCAGCATTTCCACCGCCTTGCCGGCAACGAAATCGGCGGTCTTCTTGAAGAAGTCGACCACCAGCTGGCTGGGGTTGGTTTCGAAAACGAACAGGCCGGTGAAGTCGACGTCCGGCAGCGAGAAGCCGCCAATCTGGAAACCGTTGTTGACGCTGAATCCTTCCCCGCCATGGAATGACCATCCGGGCAATTCATAAGAGAACGGGAACCGTCCCTTGTCATCTGACCCGGTGGCACGGGCATACAGCGATTGCCGCAGGCCATTCTCGAAGTCGCCATTGAATACCGTGGGCACCGGGTCTGCCGGCTTGTTGACCTCGGTGTTGTCGGTTGCGTAGGGGGTGGTCGCTCCACCGCGGTCGGGTTGGTAGCTGCTGCCGCCACCCAGGCTGCTGAAATACCAGCCGACGGTAATACCCTCGTGGATGTCGCTGGCCAGGTTCGATGGCTGCTGGGTATACAGGTTGCGGCCGTTGCCGCCGACGATCCGGTACGGGTTGCTGGCGTACCAGGCCTGGTCGCTGTAATGGGCGTTGGGCAGCGCGATCACGTTCAGGATCTCGGTGGCCAGGCCCTGGTCGCCGGCGCTGCGCCAGATCGGCATGTCCTGGAATTCGAGCACCCCGGTGTTGATGGTGCCGGCATACCATTGCCAGACACGGCTGTGCGGGCCGCCGAAGCCGCTGGGCAGACCGCCGATGAACGAGAAATCCTCGAATCCGAAACCGGCGATCTGGTCCAGCAGCATGTCGATGTCGGCCGCCGATTCGCTCTGGTTGTAGGTCTTGGGCGCCGATGGGTTGCCGGGCACGGCGCTGGGCGCCGGGTCCAGCGGCCGGCCGTTGGGCGTTGCGGTGACGATCGGACCGGATTCCTCGGGTTCAGAGGCCGCGGTCTGGTAGTAGTTATCCGAGAAACCGACGTTGTCCCAGATCCGCACGTCCGGGTCCTTGAAGTCGCCGTACGGGATGTTGAGCGCAATACCCAGCATTTCTGCCGTGTCCCGCGCCCACTCGATCTTGGACTTGATGTTCTGCAACCGGGTGATGGCGATGATCGCCGCCGGTGCGGTGACCGGCGCGACGATGCCACCGACCACATAACCGGCCTGGGCCAACGTCAGCAACTGCTCCACCTTCTCCAGAGCGGTGCCGAGCGGTACATCGAGCGACTTCTGGTCGAAGTCATGCGGATCGAGCGTCGTCATGTGGATGCCGGACGTCACCTTGCCGTTGGCCCCCAGCCGCTGGATGATTTCGCTGTTGACCACCGTGCCGCGGCTGTGGCCGATGAAGTGCAGCGGCGAGGTGAATATGCCGCCGACCTGCTTGTCCAGATCGACCAGCGAGGCGTACAGGGCATCGGCGGCGGCCTCCGAGAAGCCGGAGTCGCTGATGTCGGATTCGACATGCCAGTCGGAGACCAGCACGACGGCTTTGCCGCTCTGGATGACGCTGCCGGCCAGCGCCGACAGCGGTGGCGGTCCATAACCGTTCCAGACCGAGCGGTCGACCCACAGGCCGGACAATTTGTCGTATGCCAGCACGACGCCGCCACCGGCGGCGTCGACGATCATCCGCGCCATTTGCATGAATGCGTCCGGCTGCTTGAACTGACCCTGGTTGTTGAACGACGACGACAGGCTGAGCTGGAAGCCGTGCGTCAGCACGGTGACGCCACTGTAGGTGGCGGTGCTGGCAACCGCCTGCGCGCGGAACGTGCCAGCCTGGAAGATGTTGGTGTCTTCGCCGCTGTGCTCCAGGTACACGCCCCAGTGGTACAGCTGCCCGGCGGTCAGTGCCTTGCGCACCGTGGCATCCAGTTCACGATGGCGGGCGACTCCGGCAATACCAAGCGCACCATCGTCGAACTGGATGCCACGGT
>CAZADK010000205.1:0-7518 GCA_964483855.1 uncultured Rhodoferax sp. | reverse complement strand
GAGGAGACCGAGACCGATCTGTTCGGCGAGCAGGCCGTGTTGTGCGGCGGCACGGTCGAGCTGATCAAGGCCGGTTTCGAGACGCTGGTCGAAGCTGGATACGCGCCCGAGATGGCCTATTTCGAATGCCTGCACGAACTCAAGCTGATCGTCGACATGATCTATGAAGGCGGCATTGCCAACATGAATTACTCGATCTCGAACAACGCCGAGTACGGCGAGTACGTGACCGGGCCTCGCATCGTCACCGACGAGACGAAGAAGGTGATGAAGCAGGTTCTCAAGGACATCCAGAGCGGCGACTATGCCAAGAGTTTCATCCTGGAGAACAAGGCTGGCGCACCGACGCTGCTCAGCCGCCGCCGCCTGATGGGCGAGCACCAGATTGAGGTCGTGGGTGAGAAGCTGCGCGCGATGATGCCCTGGATCAAGAAGAACAAGCTGGTCGACCAGACCCGCAACTGATTGGTCGACCAGACCCGCAACTGATCGGCTTGCCCTGCGTTTTGCAAAGGCCACTTCGGTGGCCTTTTTCGGTGCGCCCAGCATGGGCGCACTTCTACGGGTGGTCCGCCGTGGGCCGTTTCGTCAGCGCGCGGCGTGTCTTACACTGAACGCCCGCTGGCGCTTTGAACGCACTGGAGATCAAGACTATGCCTGATGGCGCAGATTCGGAATTGGTGGAGCGTGAGACCGTCGTCGTGCCCAGGCGCCGCAAGGGTTTGTACATCCTGCCCAACATGGTGACGCTGGCGGCCTTGTTCGCGGGCTTTTATTCGATCGTCATGGCGATGAACGGCCGCTTCGACATGGCGGCCATCGGCGTGTACTGCGCCATGGTGCTCGACAGCCTGGATGGTCGCGTGGCGCGCATGACGAACACGCAAAGCGCGTTCGGCGAACAGATGGACTCGTTGTCCGACATGGTGTCGTTTGGCGCCGCGCCGGCACTGATCTCGTATGAATGGGCCTTGCGGGGCCTGGGACGCTGGGGCTGGATTGCAGCCTTCGTCTATTGCGCCTGCGCCGCTTTGCGACTGGCGCGGTTCAATGTCAACACCGGGGTCGTGGATAAGCGCTTTTTCCAGGGTCTTCCGTCGCCGGCCGCCGCCGCGCTGATCGCCGGCTTCATCCTGGTGATGGCCGAACTCGGCGTCAAGGGCCCGCAGGTCGCCTGGCCCATGTTCGCGCTGGCCTTGTACGCGGGCCTGACGATGGTCACCAATGTGCCGTTCTACAGCTTCAAGGACGTCAGCGCGCGCAGGAGCGTGCCGTTTCCGGTGATCGTGCTGGTGGCACTGGCCATCGGCGCGATCAGCATCGATCCGGCCAAGGCGCTGCTGGGCTTGTTTGGTGCCTATGGCATCAGCGGTTATGCGGTCTATGTCTGGCGCCGCTACAAGGGCCAGCAGACCAGCGTCATCAGCACCTCGACCGAGGATCCCGACGAGCGCGGTTTGCACTGAGCCGCAACCTGCCTGCGCGCTTGTGCTACATTTCCGGCATGCAAAAGATTGTGCTGGCACTACTACCGGGAACCCGATACGGGCGACGACGGTAACCTGCGCTTATCGATCAAACGGCTCGTATGCACCAGCAACGAGCCGTTTTTGCATGTTGGAGCGTTGCTGGTTTCGATCACAAAAGGAACCACGATGTTGAAGCAACCCAGCACCAAATACCGGGCGTTTGCCCCGGTCAGCCTCGCCAACCGAACCTGGCCCGACGCCGTCCTGACGCGCGCTCCGCTGTGGTGCAGCGTCGATCTGCGCGACGGCAACCAGGCGCTGATCGAGCCGATGGATATCGAGCGCAAGTTACGCATGTTCCAGGCGCTGGTGCGCATCGGTTTCACCGAGATCGAGGTCGGTTTCCCCTCCGCGTCCCAGGTGGAATTCGACTTCGTGCGCAAAATCATCGACGAAGACCTGGTGCCGGACAACGTCACCATCCAGGTGCTGACACAAGCACGCGCACACCTCATCGAGCGTACCTTTGAGTCCCTGGCCGGTGCCCGGCGCGCCATCGTGCACGTGTATAACGCCACGTCGCCCGTCATGCGGCGAGTGGCATTGGGCATGGACGAAGCGCAGATTGTGCAACTGGCGGTCGATAGTGCCCGGTTGATCGCGCTGCTGGCGGCCCGCCAGCCTGGCACCCACTGGACGTTCCAGTATTCACCGGAGCATTTTTCCGGTACCGAACTGGAGTTCTCGCGCCGGGTCGTCGATGCGGTGACCGAGGTCTGGCAGCCGACGCCGGCACACAAGTGCATCGTCAATCTGCCATCGACGGTGGAATACGCGACGCCCAACGTGTTCGCCGACATGATGGAGTGGATGCACACGCACCTGGCGCGACGTGACAGCATCGTATTGTCGGTTCATCCGCACAATGACCGGGGTACCGGCACCGCGGCCGGTGAACTGGCCTTGATGGCGGGGGCCGAGCGCATCGAAGGCTGTCTGTTCGGCAATGGCGAACGCACCGGCAACGTGGACCTGGTCAACATCGCGCTCAATCTCTACACCCAGGGTGTCTCGCCCGGACTCGATTTCTCCGATATCGACGAGATCAGGCGTGTCGTCGAATACTGCAACCAGTTGCCGGTTCATCCACGCCACCCGTATGTTGGCGACCTGGTCTACACCTCGTTCTCCGGTTCGCACCAGGACGCGATCAAGAAAGCGCTGGCCGCGCGGCGCGACGCGGGCACGGGCGCGTCGACCTGGGACATCCCCTACCTGCCGATCGATCCGCAGGACCTCGGCCGCAGCTACGAGGCGGTCATCCGGGTCAACAGCCAGTCTGGCAAGGGGGGTATCGCCTACCTGCTGGAGACACATTACGGCGTCGAACTGCCGCGTCGGCTGCAGATCGAGTTCAGCCAGGTCGTGCAGCGGGTCATGGATGCCGGGGGCAAGGAATTGACAGCGCAAGACATCTGGCGGCTGTTCGAACGCGAATACCTCTTGAAGGCCCAGATGATCGGCAGCCACCATGTGGGGGAGGACAACGACGCGCCAGAGCATGAACGGGTCGCGATCAGTGCACGCGTGCAGCTCGCAGGCGAGACGATGACCGTTCAGGGGCGCGGCAATGGTCCGATCGAGGCATTTGTGCGGGGCATCAACCACGCGACGGGTCGCACGGTGCGGGTGCTGGACTACCATGAACATGCGCTGGGATCGGGCGCCGACGCGCGCGCCATCGCGTACCTGGAACTGCGCGTCGATGAACAACGGACCCTCTTTGGCGTCGGCGTCGACGCCAACATCGTCGCTGCGTCGCTCAAGGCGGTTGCCAGCGCGCTGACACGTGCAAAAATCAAAGGCCTGACGACGGCGTCGGCCGCGCCATCGGCGCCCGGCGAGGCGGTGGTTGCCGCCATTTGCCCGTGAACGACCCTGACGCTTCCCATTCGAACACCCAGGAGATTGCCATGACCGACAAGCTGATCATTTTCGATACCACCCTTCGGGATGGCGAGCAGTCGCCCGGCGCATCCATGACACGTGACGAGAAGCTGCGTATCGCGCGCCAGCTCGAGCGCTTGCGGGTGGACGTGATCGAGGCCGGCTTTGCCGCCAGCTCCAATGGCGATTTCGAGGCCGTGCAGGCCATTGCCCATGCGATCAAGGACGCTACAGTGTGCTCGTTGTCGCGCGCCAACGACCGCGACATCTCCCGTGCGGCGCAGGCGCTCAAGGGGGCCAGCAACGCGCGTATCCACACCTTCATCGCGACCTCGCCGTTGCACATGGAGAAGAAGCTGCGCATGACGCCCGATCAGGTGTTCGAGCAGGCCAGGCAGTCGGTGCGGTTCGCGCGCAACCTGGTGGGCGACGTCGAGTTCAGCCCGGAGGATGGCTACCGCAGCGAGCTTGATTTCCTGTGCAGGGTACTCGAGGCCGCCATCACCGAAGGTGCAACCACGATCAACGTCCCCGACACCGTCGGTTACGCCATTCCCGAGTTGTACGGCAACTTCATCAAGACGTTGCGCGAACGTATCCCGAACAGCGACAAGGCGATCTGGTCAGTGCATTGCCACAACGACTTGGGCATGGCGGTGGCCAATTCGCTGGCAGGTGTCAAGCTCGGTGGTGCGCGACAGGTCGAGTGCACCATCAACGGCCTGGGAGAACGCGCGGGGAACTGCTCGCTGGAAGAAGTCGTGATGGCGGTGAAGACCCGCAAGGATTATTTCGGTCTGGAAATGAACATCGACGCGCAACACATTTTGGCGGCCAGCCGCATGGTCAGCCAGACCACCGGTTTCGTGGTGCAGCCAAACAAGGCGGTGGTGGGTGCAAATGCGTTCGCCCACGCCTCGGGCATCCACCAGGACGGCGTGCTCAAGGCGCGCGACACCTACGAGATCATGCGCGCCGAGGACGTGGGCTGGACCGCCAATAAGATCGTGCTGGGCAAACTCAGTGGTCGCAATGCGTTCAAGCAAAGGCTGATCGAACTCGGTGTGCAGATGGAAAGTGAGGCCGACATCAACACCGCATTTGCCCGCTTCAAGGAACTGGCCGATCGCAAGGCCGACATCTTCGACGAGGACATCCTGGCGCTGGTCAGCGACGAGAGCGTCACGCACGAAAACGAGCATTACGGCTTTGTGTCTTTATCGCAACACAGCGAGACCGGCGAGCGCCCCCATGCCCATGTTGTGTTCACGGTCGACGGCAAGGAGTTCGCCGCCTCGGCGCTGGGCAACGGGCCGGTAGACGCGTCGCTCAAGGCTATCGAATCGCATGTCCGCAGCGGGGCCGAAATGGTGCTGTATTCGGTCAACGCCATCAGCGGTTCGACCGAAAGCCAGGGCGAGGTGACGGTGCGGCTGCAAAACAGCGGCCGGGTGGTCAACGGTGTCGGCGCCGACCCCGACATCATCGTGGCCTCCGCCAAGGCTTACTTGAGTGCGCTCAACAAGTTACACAGCAAAGCTGAACGAGTGCCTGCACAAGGGTAAATCAAGCCCTGATTTGCTGAAAAAGATGAAATAAGTGCCGCAAGTGGTTGATCTTGCGCCACTTTTCTGCTTAAACTCGTTTCCCAGGCGGTTCGACGCTTCACGGCACCGGCAGTGCCACTCACGAATCCGAGGTGATAGATGAATCAGGTTGTGCGTTTCCTCGTGTTGTGCGGGTTCTTTCTGGCGCTGCTGGTGCCGGCCTCCCATGCCGCAGGCAGCAAGACTTCGGCGGCCAAATCGGTCAAATCGGTCAAATCGGTTAAATCGGTCAAATCGGTCAAATCGGTCAAGAAGGCACAGATCGTCAAGCGCGGCGCGAGCAAACGTCCAGTGTCGATGGTGGCCAAACGCAAGCAGATTGTGGTTGCGCCGCAGTCCATCGCGAAGCCCTCGTATGGCTTGTCGGCCGGACTGCACGACACCCATGACCCGCTCGACCTCGCCTCCAGCGTGGCCTACGTGATTGACCAGGATACGCGCGAGGTGCTGGTGCGCAAGAACGACCAGGCCGTCTTGCCGATCGCGTCTCTCACCAAATTGATGACAGCGCTCATCGTCAAGGAGTCGAACCTGCCGATGGACGACACGATCGTCATCACCCAGGACGACGTGGATACCGAAAAAGGCAGCCGCTCGCGCCTGCGGGTGGGTACCGAACTGAGCCGTACCGAACTGCTGCACCTGGCGTTGATGTCGAGCGAGAACCGTGCGGCCCATGCCCTGGCGCGCAGCGCGCCGGGCGGCCTGGTGGTTTTTGTCGCCCAGATGAACAACAAGGCGCGTGAACTCGGCATGAAAGACACCCGCTTCGTCGAGCCGACCGGTTTGTCGAGCAAGAACCAGTCGAGCGCGCAGGACCTGGCCAAACTGGTCAACATCGCGCATGCGGATGCGACCCTGCGTGAGTATTCGACCTGGTCAAAATACGAGGTGGCGGTCGGTGAACGCACGCTGCAGTTCAACAACACCAACCGGCTGGTGAACAACCCGCGCTGGGAGATCGGACTGCAAAAGACCGGCTACATCTCGGAGGCGGGCCGTTGCCTGGTCATGCAGACCACGATTGCCGGTCGCAATCTGATCATGGTGTTTCTCGACTCCGCTGGCAAGCTGAGCCGCCTGGGCGATGCTGAGCGGGTACGCACCTGGGTGGAGTCCGTGGCAACCGCGCGCAGTGCGCTGCGCTGATCGTCCGTCAGTGCCGTCGCATCGGAGCGGACCTGTCGTCTTGCAGCCCCAGGTGCTTGTGTCCGTCCCAGCCGAAGCTCCTGGCGCGGTTCAGGCGTGTCGCGGGCCTTCAGGCGTGTGGCCGAGCGTGCGCGAGATCTGCAGCACGGTATCTTGTAGCGGTACCAGCCAACTCTCCTCCAGCCGGCTGGCTGGCGCCGAGATCGACAAACCTGCAACCAGTTTGCCCTGGTCGTCGTAGATGCCGGCCGCCATGCACCGAACCCCGAGTTCGAGTTCTTCGTTGTCCTGCGCGTAATTGAGCTGGCGCACCTTGGCCAGCTCGCGCTCCAGCGCCGCCAGCTCGGTGATGCTGTTACGCGTCTGCCCATGCAAGCCGGTTCGGCCGGCGTAGGCTCGGATGCGCGGAGCATCGTCGGCCGCCAGGAACAGCTTGCCCACCGATGTCAGGTGCAGCGGCGCACGCCCGCCAATGGCGCGCACCACCTGCATGCCGGAGCGTTCGCTGAAGGCACGCTCGACGTAGACGATCTCGTCTGCCTGGCGCATGCTCAGGTTGACCGGCTGTTGTATGCGTTTGTGCAATTCGCGCATCGGCCCCAAGGCGGCGTCGCGCACATTGAGCCGATCCTTGACCAGGTTGCCTAGCTCCAAGAGCCGCATGCCGAGCCGGTAACTGCCGGGCTGCGGCCGTTCGACATATCGTCCGATCGCCAGATCGTTCAAGATCCGGTGCGCCGTCGACGGATGCAGGCCGGTCTTCTCGCTGATGTCCTTGAGCGAAATTGCATCGTCGCGCGACGCCAGTACGTCGATCAGCGCAAACATGCGCTCGATGACCTGTACCGTTGGCTTGGCACCCTGGGACCGATCGTCCTTCATCATGCGATTTGCTGCGGCGGGTGCATTGCGCCTTCCATGGCTGCGGGTGTCTGCCAGGCGCCGTTGACGCGAATCTGCAATGGCCGAAAACGCGACTTGTAGTTCATCTTGGCGCTTTGCGCGATCCAGTATCCGAGGTACAGGTGGGGCAGAGCCATGGTGCGTGCCTGCTCGATCTGCCACAAAACGCAATAGGTGCCATAACTGGCGCCAGGCTCGGGTTCGTAGAAGGTATAGACCGCCGAAATGCCATCCTCCAGCACATCGACGATGGAGACGATCTTCAGTGTTCCAGGTCGGCCGTCCTGGCCTGGCTCGCGGAACTCGACCAGGCGCGAATTGACTCGGCTTTGCAGCAGAAATTGCGTGTATTGCTCAATGCTGTCGTGGTCCATGCCGCCGCCGGCATGGCGTCCATTTTGATAACGCAGGTATAGCTGATAGTGCTCGGGCGCGAAACACAG
>CAZADK010000204.1:0-7525 GCA_964483855.1 uncultured Rhodoferax sp. | reverse complement strand
GTACACCTATGGCCGGGCAGAAGACAACAACCAGGTCGGCCAGGTGGTTGGTCTGGCCTGGACCGAAGTCGGCGGCGATCTGTTGACGATCGAGGCGGCGCTGATGCCGGGCAAGGGCGCCATCACCCGCACCGGTTCGCTGGGCGACGTGATGAAGGAATCAGTGGAGGCCGCGCGTACCGTCGTGCGCAGCCGTTCCGCGCGCCTGGGTATCAAGGACGAAGTGTTCGAGAAGAAGGATGTCCACATCCACGTGCCCGATGGCGCCACCCCCAAGGATGGCCCCAGCGCGGGAGCCGCGATGACGACCGCCCTGGTGTCGGCATTTACCGGTATTCCGGTGCGGGGTGACGTGGCCATGACCGGTGAGATCACCTTGCGTGGCGAGGTGACAGCCATCGGCGGCTTGAAGGAAAAACTGCTGGCAGCCTTGCGCGGCGGCATCAAGAAGGTGTTGATCCCGGAAGAGAACGCCAAGGACTTGCAGGAAATTCCCGAGAACGTCAAGAACGGCCTGGAGATCGTGCCCGTGCGCTGGATCGACAAGGTGCTCGAAGAGGCCTTGGTTCGGATGCCCGAACCCAGGATAGAGGAAGAGGCCGCCAGCACACCATCGGCGCCGGCAGACGTGCCTGTCGTCGTGGCAAAGCCGCGCACCGACGTGGTGGGCCGTTCGATCAAGCATTGAAAGGCAAGCGGGCAGTGACGGCGAGGTAAAAAAAGGTTGCCTCCCGCTGCCTGGATCGCTGGAAACTTGTTATATACTTTCTCGCTTCAGACGCGGGAATAGCTCAGTTGGTAGAGCGCAACCTTGCCAAGGTTGAGGTCGAGAGTTCGAGACTCTTTTCCCGCTCCAGATTTAAAAAAAAAGGGAGGCCCAGGCTTCCCTTTTTTGTCGGTGCCATCAGGGGATGCGAGCACTCGACGCAATGGTATGCGGCGCGATAGCAAAGCGGTTATGCACCGGATTGCAAATCCGATCAGCCCGGTTCGACTCCGGGTCGCGCCTCCAAAAGCCTCATCGGCAATGAGTTTTTTGCTATTGTTCTTGAATTTTTTGTTGTCGCCGATACGAAAGTCATCCACTGGGCCGACTTTGATTGAACTACTCGAGACCTGCGAAATTCGTTTCGCGGCCTGACGTTTCGGGCGATGCGGCAAGGCCTGCGAATCTCGGTAGCCTGCATCAGATGCCCATCGGCGTTAACTCGGTCCATCTGTTTTGGTGGGCTTTAGAGTGCTGCGTTGGCTACCTTTCACTCATGCGAAGGGGCGGCTAGCGCGGATGTCGGCACGTAATTCAACGATGTGATGGCAAATCGTCAAGGCAAAGCATATCAGCTGCTGATACGCTGAAAACGATGATTCTTCACCGCGACGTCGGTCTTGCCACCCTTCTTGAGCTGGATGGCAGTGCTCCTGGAGCAGGAGGATGGCTTCTGGATCAAAGTCGAGGTGAGGGCGGTAGAGGAGTCCGAAGACACACCTCATGGTATTCGGTACAGCCTGACCCTGCATGATAGGTACGGTACGCGGGTGCTCGGCTACGACAATGCGCATGCGGTGAAGCTTCCGAAAAAGTTCAAATTTGCAGGACGCCGCTTGGCCCACGACCACCAGCACCGTACGTCCGGTGATAGAGGAGTTCCATATTATTTCGAGTCTCCGCAACGTTTGTTGCAAGACTTTTTCGCTGAAGTTGATCGGGTCATCAGAGAGGCTGGAGAATGAAAGCTATCGTCATCGGCGTAATGTCACAGCAGCAGATTCGCGCGCGGATGATTGCCATCGCGAAGGGGGAGTACAAGCCCAAGGCTGGAGAACCCAGGATCTGGTTCACTTCCATGAAGTCGGTCGTGGAAGTTCTCAGCGACCAGAACCGTGCCTTGCTCAAGGTCATTCGTGAATCGAACCCGGATTCAGTCGCGGTGCTCGCCAAGTTGACCGGGCGCCAGCCAAGCAATCTTTCCAGAACACTCAAAACGATGTCCCGTTACGGACTGGTCGACCTGAAGAGGGAGAAGACGCACCTGCGACCGGTGGTCACGGCGACAGATTTTCGGATCCTTGCGACCGCTTAGACACCGGGCGATGAGGGCGGACAAGTGTGGGCCCTGTCCGTCTTGGTTTTGCCACGACACTTCAATGCTATAAATTATGAAGCATGCATGGTGGCTGCTGGCAGACTCTTGCCAGTCAGGGGGCTTTTTGACCGATTTTCCAATGGACTGTCGCCAGCGTCACCATGCTGTGATGAGCGTAACGATGGGTTGATTGCGTCGACCTGTGCCCAAGCAACCCAAGGAGGTCCCGAGATGTCCGATGACGCCGACACGCATAGAGTGAGATCAATGGTGCCTGGACTATACTGGGTGTTACCTTTTGATCCTTGGTAGCACCATGAAATCTTCTTCAGCAGAAAAAGCGCGTGCCGGGTCCGTTACCATCAAACTTGACGACGCCGAACGGGGCCGCATTGCGTTCTTGGCCTCAGTCAAAAAGCGTACACCTCACTACCTCATGAAAGAGGCAATCCTTGAATACGTGAAACGGGAAGAGGCGCGGCAGAACTTCATCACTGCCGCCGAGTCCTCCTTTGAGCACTACAAGGTGACCGGACTTCACATCTCCTTGGACGAGTTCAGCAACTGGGTTGACCAAGTGCAAGAGGATCCGGGCGCGACTGCCCCTACATGCCACACGTGAGGCTTTCAGCGCGGGCCCAATCTGACTTGGCCCGCCTGAAGTCATTTCTTGCCAACAAAGATATCAACGCGGCCAAACGGGCAATGATGGTGATCCGTGACGCGTTGATTCCGATGACCCATGCACCCATGATTGGCCGACCGATTGAGGATCGCGAAGATCTACGGGAACTGGTTATCGACTTTGGTTCCAGCGGTTACTTGGCACTTTACCGGTTCGAACCCACCCTGGATGCCGTGACGATCTTGGCCATAAAGCACCAACGCGAAGATGATTACAAGTAGAAGTATCAGCGCGGTGCGTAGCGTTGTCGTAAGTCGTTGATTTCAAATATTCCCAACCTGATTGCAAATCCGATCAGCCCGATTCGACTCCGGGTCGCGCCTCCAGTTTGCTTGCGGGTTTGCGCCGATGGCGTACCGCCTCGCGCCTTTGCAATTCTCGGGTGAGTTCTACAAAATCTCGATCCGTCTTCCTGGTGGGCCCGTTCATGCCGGGCCTGTTCGGTATGGACGAGCCGCAACTTCGTGCGGCCTGGCAATGCATCATCCACTCACAATCCACGTTTCGCGGCATGCGTCCGCCGTCCGTGCTGTTGCTCCCACCGATCCCTGTCGGTCAATGAAGTCAAGAGCGCGGCGGCGAGCGCCTTCGGGCGCAAGTTCCAGGACTTCAGCTGCCGGATGGCCAAAAGCGGGGTGGTCAAACGCAGGGTGCCCGACAAGTCCATGGTCTCCATCAAGCAGTAAGTCAGGCAACTCACGCGTCGGTCGGGGCGCAGCATGCCCGGGGTGCCGCAACTGTGCCCCTATGTGCTGGGTTGGAACGCCTGTTTCGGTTTGTTGCAAACGCCCAGGGTCTGGCGAGGGCATCTTGCCAACTGGTCAAAATGATCACTCCTGTTCCCCGATCTGCACAAAAATGCAGCAGGGTACTTGAAGTATCTGGCTCAGCTATGGCTAGGCATTTCCATTTTAAGTGGCCCAGTTTTTGGTCGGCGCCAATAAGTCGTTGTCCATTCGCCGCCTCTTCACTGTGCGTTTCAAAAGTAAGAGGTTATCGACTTGCGCCCGCAGGGAGTCCATTGCCTGGGCTTCCCAGCCGGCCCAGTCATAACGGCAGAGATACGACGCCATGCCACCATCACCGCACATTCGCGGTTGCACATCGACACAATTCTGCTTTAGTATTCGCCTCAAGAAGAATAAGGAGAGCGTTCGATGCAAGCGCTGGCTGCTGCGGCTCTCGGAGCACCGCCGGAACCGCCCGCCGTCGCGGCGCAGGTGGCGGTCATTGTTGTCCATGGAGTCGCGGACCAGCAGCCGGGTGAGACTGCCAGCGCGTTCGTGGATCTGATGATTGCATCAGCACCGGGCGGCATTTGCTACGTCGCCGGGGAGGTCACGGACTTCACGCTCCCTGTGCCGCCGATGTCACCCGAGCTTCCGTTTGACTATAAGGCCCAATTGCCACCATACCCGCCGGATGCAACGCCATCGGGGCGTGATCGTGGTTTCAGAAGGTCGCTGTCGCTCTCGATAAAGTCCGACTTTCAGCGCGAAGCGACCACCGTTAGCTCTCAACAGGATGGTAGTTGGGTGAGGATGCGAGGCCGCTTTCGAGAAAGATTTGCAAGCACCCCGCTGGCGCCCATGCGTGCAGCGGCCGACCGCGGACTTGCCTATACCCAGTACTTGCTGTCCAAGGCCGTGCGCAACGACTCGCCCGCGGAGCACTATGCGTCGAAGAAGACTCGGCTGATACGGCGGAGCGGCGGCGCCGAGCGGGCGATCGACGTGTTCGAAATGTACTGGGCTGATCAGTCGAGGCTCGCGGGCGCGATTCCGCGCGTCTTGACCGAGATGTTCACGATGTTCTTCCGCCTGTCGCGGCTGGGCCGTGACGCGGTTGATGAGGCGAGCCGCTATGCGGACTCCAACCGAACCACAAACCACCGCGCATGGACTTCTCTGTCGTGGTTGCAGACGCTGATCGACTGGTCGTTCACCAACGTGCTCGCCCAGCTATTCGGGCAACTGCTGCTTGTCGGACTGTTCCTGATCGCCGTCGGTCTGGCCGGCCCGGCATTGCCGTTGCGTTATGGTGGCATCGCGCTGATCGTGCTGGCACTGATCGGCGCAGCCTATTTTGCCAAGGCGAAGCGAGGTCTGCGCGTGGCGCTGGGAGTGGGCGTCATCGGCGCGGTCATCGTTGCCCTCCCGACATGGGGGTTCGGGGTAGCGCTGCTGGTCTTATTGACTGTAGTCTTGTTCGCGGGGTTGCGGGCGGCAGATGATCGCTTCCCGTTCGTCTTCTTCAGCGGCGGTGTCTTATGGGGCGCATTGGTCTGCGCGACGCTGGGTCGTATGCTCGGGAGTGCCATCGGTGGAGATCCCTGGGATGCATTGGTGCAGGGTGGGCTGACTGCATTCGAGTTCGTGCTTTGGCTTATCAAATGGTGGTGGATCGTGATGGCCGCTCCCATCGCTCTGTGGGGCATGCTATCGATGGCTCTGACGGTTTCCGCGTGGCGTGGCGGTGACTACCAGCGCCGCGGCAGCGCGGCCACGGGGCGCCTGGGCACGCTTCTTTCGCTGGCGTCGTTCCTCCTGGTTGCAATGGCCCTATGGGCGGCGCTGGGAAGTGCTCTTCAGCATTCACTGGCTGGGCGTTCATATTCGCCCGCGATCTGGACCCAAGAAGGACCCGCGTCGGCGGACATTTGCCGGCAGGCGACCAAGGCTGGCCCGTCGGTTGCGAGCGGCAACAAAGCGCAGCTTGTAGCCCTGCGCGACGCACCCGAGTTCACGCAGTGTCGCTTCCAGGGTAGTACGTCGGCCTTCTCGGTCATCGCGCTGCTGCTGTTGCTGATCGTCGCCTACATGCTTGTGTTGATCACACCGAGCATCTTGGCTGAGTTGCAATGGGCGTCGAGCGACAAGCAAACGGAAGCGCGGCGACTCGGCCGCTGGTTGACCTGGTTCTACCGTCACCTGGACCGAGTCATCCTGGCCGTGACTGCTGTTGGCACGCTGGCGATCCTTTTCGTGGGTTATCGCTTCTCGCCAGCATCGGGGGGACAGACGGACACCTTGTCACGCGAAGTGGCTGTCATATCCCAGCAGCTTCTGCATTGGCTCGTCATTCCCGCGGCAAGTGCGTTTGCAGTGCTTAGCATCCTCGGCGGCGTCATCTCGCGACTGGTTCCTGGCATTCGGGCGCCACTCGACGCCGCGCTGGACGTCGACAACCACATGCGTGAGTTCCCGCGTCAAGCAATTCCACGTGCGCGCATCTTTTCCCGTTACGCCGCGCTGCTGGCAGCGGTCAAGGCCGGACGGTACGAACGCATCGTCGTGGTGTCGCACAGCCAGGGCACGGTCATCAGCACCGAGATGTTGCGCTACATCTCGAGCACCACAACGCAGCGCGGTCAAAGCGGTCGGCCGCAGCGGCTCAAAGAGCTCCTCGAGTGCCAGTCGATCCGCATGCTGACGCTGGGATGCCCATTGCGGCAGCTCTACGCCGCGCGTTTTCCGACACTGTACGAATGGGTGTTGGACACCGAACGTAGGCCGAACGGGCCCAGTGCCGACGACATTGGCGTCGACGTCTGGGTCAACGCGTTCGGTAGCGGTGACTATGTAGGGCGTTGGTTATGGAGCCAGCATGTCGATGGACTACAGCGCTACCACCCGCTTTACGATGGCGTGGGCCATCTGCTTCCGCGCGGACGGCAGCAGGCCTACGATCTCTTCGATCCGATGCCGCCAACCGCCGCGGAACTGCAGCGGTTGCGTGAATATGAAACATGTATCGGCTTTGCAGCACACACGCACTACTTTGACCCACCGCGTCGGCGCTCGGCAGTCTCGGTTGTGGCCTTGCTGGCTGATCAGCTCATCGCCGGTCCTGGCGAAACCCATGGAGCACTCGATGGACATCCCTAAAAGCCATGTTGTTCGACGTTTTCTTCCCAGGGTGTCTGGACGACTTCTGGCCCTTTCATATGTCTCAGTGCTGCTGGCCGGATGCATCGGCGTTCCGGCACACATGCGAATCGAGAACACCAGTCATCCCAAATACGAAGACGAGGACGTCCGCTTTCGTACGACACATTATTTTCGGGTGTTCGACTACTGCGCCGACAACGCGGCGATAAAGGCACCGCAAGTTGATACGTTATACCGCTTCAGGATGACGGGCAAGGCAAACTCTTTGACGACGCAGGTGCACTTTGAATCCGGTACTTTGACAGCGAGCCAAATTGATCCGTTTGGCGCCAACGTCGTCTACGACGAACGAAACAAGCAGTACTACTTCAAGTCCCAAAGCGAAGCGCAACAGGAGGGCCAGCGTGAGCGGAAGTTCGAAGACTTGACGCGGCTGTTGCAGGTCTACCGCAACCTGAAACCCGCATCTCCGGCCCTTGTTGCCAGCGCACCTTCGCCGGTCGCATCTTCGGCTGTCAATAACGACGATGATAAGCAACTGACCGACGCGCTGCGAGGTGTGATCGAGCAACGAATACTTTCGCTGAAGGATGCGCAAGCGCCCGCCGCAGCAGCCACTGACGGGGCGATCGGAACGCGGCCATCGCCGGATTCAGAGACAGCAAAGGAATGCCGCCAGGCGCGTCGAGGTTATCAGATCCTTGGTCCGCAAGGTTGGCGCACCTTCAACCAGGACGAGCGATTGATGCTCGCGATGTCGTCGAGCGCCCGGCCATTGATCAGCACAATGCAGGAAATTTCCGGCCGGGTCCTTAACAATCAGCCTATCGAGGCGGAGATGCTGCTGCCGCTGGTGCGGGAGGATC
>CAZADK010000203.1:7087-7567 GCA_964483855.1 uncultured Rhodoferax sp. | reverse complement strand
GTCAACAACACGGTATGGCCTCGCCGGTTCAGCCCGGCAATGAATTTCCACAAGGTCTGACGCAACTCGACATCGACGCCAGCCGTAGGTTCGTCGAGCACGATCACCGGCGGCTTGTGCACCAATGCCTGCGCCACCAGCAGGCGTCGCTTCATGCCACCGGACAGTTGGCGCGTGTTGGCGTTCGCCTTGTCCGCCAGCCCCAGGCTGTCCAGCAGTTCGTCGATCCAGGCATCGTTGTTGCGGATGCCGAAATAGCCGGACTGGAAACGCAGCGCTTCACGAACATTGAAGAACGGGTCGAACACCAGCTCTTGCGGAACCACCCCCAGATTGCGCCGCGCCTGCGCGAAATCACGCACCACGTCGCTGCCCAAGACCGACACGCTGCCGGCGCTGGCGCGGCTCAAGCCGGCCAGAATACTGATCATCGTGGTCTTGCCAGCGCCATTGGGGCCGAGCAGCCCGAAGAACTCACCC
>CAZADK010000203.1:0-7077 GCA_964483855.1 uncultured Rhodoferax sp. | reverse complement strand
GCTCGATATCCAGGCTGACACCATCGAGTGCCAGAAAGGTCTTGTCGGGGGAACGCGGTGACGGGTAGGACTTGGATACCGTCTGGAAGGAGATTGCGGGCATGAGAGGCCGACATTTTAGCCGCTCGGATCACGCCGGGGACAGCAACTCGTCAATGCCGTACACCCTCGCCAGATCATGCAGGCGCTTTGGCAGTGCCTGGATGGACAGACTCCTGCCCTGTGCCTGGCTCTCGCGCTGCAACTCCAGCAACACCGCCAGCGCCGAGGAATCGAAATGCTGCAACGCCGCGGCATCTACGACGATCTGCTTGTCCGTCAGCGCGCGCAAACCCTGCACCAGCATCTGCAGGCAGGCACTTGCCTGGGCACGAGTCAGATCGGCAGGAAGGACCAGCATGTTCAGCTCTTGGTGACGTTGGCCTTGTTGCGCTCGCTGAGCACTTTGATCAGGCCATCAATTCCACTGTTGTTGATCTCGCGCGCGAACTGGCTGCGGTAGGTCTCGACCAGCCAGACCCCAAGCACGTTGAGGTTGTAGATCTTCCAGCCGCCGCCCTCGCCCGGCGTCTTCTCGAGCCGGTAGTCGAGTTGTATCGGATCGCCGCGACCACGCACCTCGGTGCGCACCAGCACCTCCTTGTCTTCCGGCGCTGCCCGCAGCGGCTTGATCAGGATGGTCTGGTCGCTGACCTGCGCCAGGGCGCCCGCATAAATGCGGACCAGCAGGATCTTGAATTCCTCCTGCAGCCGCGCCTGCTGCTCCGGCGTGGCCTGGCGCCATGCCGGCCCGATGGCTGATGCTGTCATGCGCCTGAAGTTGACGCTGGGCATGATCTTGGAGTCGACCAGCGCGATCACCGGAGCGAGGTCACCCGCCTTGATCGACTTGTCACTGCGGATGTTGTCCAGCACCGAGGTCGACAGGCGCTGGATCACGGCGTCGGGCGGCTCGTCGGCTGCCCATGTCGACAACGGGCTGAACATGGCTGCCCCCGCAATCAGGCAGGCAGTCAGGGTTTGGAACAGGCGGCGTTGCATGGTCAGTCTTTCAAAGGCTTCAAGGAACGAACATTCGTGGTCGATGGGACCGGCGGTTGACCCGCCCGACTGGCGGCTGCGCTCAGTGGAGTGGTCCGTCGAACGACTCGCATGAATACTAACCCGCTCAAGGCGCCGTATTTGTAACCGGATTCATCTCTGGCGGTTCGCCGTCGTACACGGCGTTGCGCCGACGTTGCAGGAACGCATCACGGGCGAAACTGTATTTGTCCAGCGCAACCTCGTCGAGTGCGGACGAGAGACCCAGCACGCCGGCGCGGGTATCGATCACATTGAGCACCCGCAGCCCGTTGCGCGTGGCGATGTCGTTCAAGTGCGAGATCAGGTCGCCGTTGGAGTCCACCGGCAGCGCGATCGCATCGCGAATCGTGGACGGACCAAAAAACGGCAGCACCAGGTAAGCGCCACTGCCGACGCCCCAACGGCCCAGGGTCTGGCCGAAATCCTCGGAGTGCCGCTGGATCTGCATCTCGCCTGCGACATCGAGCAACCCGAAGATGCCGAACGTCGAATTCACGCCAAAGCGAAAGAAATTATCTATTGCATGGCGCAGCTTGCCCTGCAGCAAGCTGTTCACGGACGACCAGGCATCGTCGAGATTGCCCAGGAAATTGCCGACGCCAGTACGGACCAATTGGGGCGTGACATCACGGTATACCGTGGCCACCGGCTTGAAGACCGCTTTGTCCAGGCCCTCGTTGAATATGAATACACCCCGATTGAAGGACTCGAGCGGATCGCGTGGATCGGGGTTGGGCACCGACGCACAGCCAAGGCAGGCGGAGAGCACCAATGCGCATGACACCCAGCGACGCGCGCTGCGCAAGGCGAGCAATTGCGACCACAACTTCATTTTTTATCCTTCCCGGCCTGCGACCCGCCGCCGCTGGAGGCACTGTTGTACAGGAACTGACCAATCAGGTTCTCCAGCACGACGGCCGACTGCGTGCTGGAAATCGTGTCGCCGGCAACCAGATTCTTCTCATCGGCCCCAGGCTCCAGGCCCAGGTACTGCTCACCCAGCAGACCGCTGGTCAGGATCTTGAGCGAGCTGTCCTTGGGAAAGGCGAACTGGCTGTCCATGGACATGGTCACGCGCGCCTGAAAGGTCTTGTCGTCGAAGCGGATCGCCTCGACCCGGCCCACCAGCACACCGGCACTGCGCACGGCCGCCTTGGGCTTGAGCCCGCCAACATCCGTAAACCTGGCATCCAGCTGGTAGGTTGGCTGGAAATTCAGGTTCAGCAGATTGGCTGCCTGCAGCGCCAGGAACAACACCGCCGCCACACCCAGCAATACGAACAATCCGACCCAGACATCGATCTTCGAGCGTTGCATCTCTTACTCCTTATTGCCTTGGCACGGCCGCGCATGCTGCCGAGTAACTGCTGCCAACGGTCACAGGCTGAACATCATGGCGGTGAGGATGAAATCGAGCCCCAGCACTGCCAGCGACGCCATCACCACGGTACGGGTTGTCGCCTTGGACACTCCTTCCGGCGTGGCCTGGGCCTCGAATCCCTGCAGCAAGGCGACGAAGGTCACCGTGAAGCCGAACACGACACTTTTGATCAATCCATTGCCGACGTCCTGCCAGACATCGACGCCGCCTTGAATCTGGCTCCAGAACGAGCCGGCATCCACACCGATCATCAACACGCCCACCACCCAGCCTCCGATGATGCCGGTTGCGCTGAACACTGCGGCCAGCAGGGGCATGACGATCACGCCGGCCCAGAACCGCGGCGCCAGAACACGCTGAACCGGATCCACCGCCATCATCTCCATCACGCTGATCTGCTCGCCGGCCTTCATCAATCCGATCTCCGCCGTCAACGACGTACCGGCCCGGCCAGCGAACAGCAACGCAGTGACCACCGGGCCGAGTTCGCGCACCAGCGTCAACGTCACCAGCAGCCCCAGCGCCTCGGAGGAGCCGTAACGCTGCAAGGTGTAATAACCCTGCAGACCGAAAACAAACCCGACGAACAGGCCAGATACCGCAATGATCGCCAGCGAATAGTTGCCCAGGAAGTGGATCTGGTCGCGGATCAGGCCGAAACGCCGGAACGCGGGCCCGAACAGCATCAGCAGGCGCACGAACAGGCGCGCGCCCAGGCCGATATCGGCGAGTTGCCTGCGCAGCGAGTAGCCGATGTCGGACGGGCGATACCAGCTCATGTCCACTGCCCCGACGGCGGCACCAGTGGCGCGGGCGCCGCGCCGAAATCCTGCTCGACCGACGGGCCCGGATAGTGGAACTGCACCGGGCCGTCCGGCCTGGCATGCACGTATTGCGACACCAGCGGATCGTCACTCTGGCGCACATCCTGCGGCCGGCCCTGGGCAGCGACCTTGCCATTGGCCAGGATGATCACGTGGTCGGCGATGGAAAAGGTCTCCTCCAGTTCGTGCGACACGAAGATGCTGGTCAGGCCCATCGAATCGTTGAGCTGGCGGATCAGGCGCGCCGCCGTGCCGACGGAAATCGGGTCCAGGCCAGAAAACGGTTCGTCGTACATCACCAGTTCTGGATCGAGTGCGATCGCGCGCGCCAGAGCCACACGCCGCGCCATGCCGCCGGAAATCTCGCTGGGCATCAGGTGGCGCGCGCCGCGCAGACCCACTGCGTTGAGTTTCATCAGCACGATGTCACGTACCATGCCTTCGGGCAGCGTCGTGTGCTCGCGCAATGGAAAGGCGACGTTCTCGAAGACACTGAGATCGGCAAACAAGGCACCAAACTGGAACAACATGCCCATGCGCCGACGCGCGGCATATAGTTGTTCCTGATTCAGAGTGCCCACGTCCTGGAAACCGTCAGGACCATACAAGCGCAGTTCACCCTTCTGGGCGCGATTCTGACCGCCGATCAGCCGCAGGATGGTCGTCTTGCCACTGCCAGACGTGCCCATCAACGCCGTGACCTTGCCGCGCGGCACCATCAGCGACACGCCGTCGAGGATGACGCGCTCGCCGTAGCCGAAACTCAGGTCACGCAGTTCTACCAGGGGATCGGGAAAAGAAGAATCCATGAGACACGCAGGGCACCGGGAGGCTGCCCGGCCGACAAATGATACGAGATTTCCCAAACCCGCCGTTGCGGCGAGACAACACCACGGGCCGGCGAACGCGTGCCCTGCGCCACGGCGGCGCACGGGGCTTAACGCGGCAGGTCGCTGAAACCCATCAGGAACTCGTCGACCGCGCGGGCAGCCTGGCGGCCCTCGCGAATGGCCCAAACCACCAGACTCTGGCCGCGGCGCATGTCTCCTGCCGCGAATATCTTGGCAACATTGGTCGCATACCCAGCGTTGAAATCGGTCGTGGCACGGGCATTGCCCCGCGCATCCTTGTCGACGCCGAATGCGTCGAGCACGCTGGCCAGCGCAGAGACGAAGCCCATCGCCAACAGCACCAGATCGGCGGGCAACACCTGTTCGGTGCCGGGCACCGGGGCCATCTTGCCGTCCTTCCACTCGACACGAACCGTCTTGAGCCCCTTGACCTTGCCTTTCTCGCCGAGGATCTCCTTGGTTGAAATCGCGAATTCGCGCCCGCAGCCCTCTTCATGGCTCGAACTGGTGCGCAGCTTGATCGGCCAATAAGGCCATGTCAACGGCCGGTTCTCCTCGATCGGAGGTTGCGCCAGCAGTTCGAACTGGGTCACACTCTTGGCGCCATGCCGGTTGCTGGTACCCACGCAGTCGCTGCCGGTGTCGCCACCGCCAATGACGATCACATGCTTGCCATCGGCACGCAGCTGGTCACGCACCGTGTCGCCGGCATTGATCTTGTTCTGCTGCGGCAGGAACTCCATCGCGAAGTGGACGCCCTTCAGGTCGCGACCGGGAACGGGCAGGTCGCGCGACTGCTCGGCACCGCCGGCAAGCAACACCGCGTCGAACTCCTGCTGCAACTGCGCGGCCGCGATCGTCTCCTTGGCCCAGTTCGTGACCTTGCTGTCCTTGGGTATCTCGCCCACCAGGACGCCAGTACGAAATACCACGCCTTCGGCCTCCATTTGGACGACACGCCGGTCGATGTGCGATTTTTCCATCTTGAAGTCCGGAATGCCATACCGCAGCAGTCCGCCGACACGATCGTTCTTCTCGAACACCGTCACGTCGTGGCCTACGCGCGCCAGTTGCTGCGCCGCCGCCATACCGGCCGGGCCGGACCCCACAACGGCCACCGACTTGCCGGTGCGATGGCGCGCCTTCTGCGGCTTGACCCAGTCGTTCGCCCAGGCCTTGTCGATGATGGCGTGTTCAATCGACTTGATGCCCACCGCATCGTCGTTGACGTTGAGCGTGCATGCTGCCTCGCACGGCGCCGGACAGATGCGCCCGGTGAACTCCGGAAAATTGTTGGTGCTGTGCAGCACCGCAATCGCATTTTTCCAGTCGCCCCGGAACACCAGGTCATTGAAATCCGGAATGATGTTGTTGACAGGGCAGCCGTTGTTGCAGAACGGCGTTCCGCAATCCATGCAACGTGCACTTTGCGTCTTGGCTTGGCCGTCGTCCAGCGCGAGCACGAACTCGCGGTACTCCTTGACCCGGTGCTCGACGGGAAGATATTCCTCCTCCAGCCGCGGGTACTCCATGAATCCGGTGATTTTTCCCATGATCAGTCCTGCTTTGGTTCAGACAAGGCGTCGCGGCGCTTCGCTCAGCTCATTTGGCGGCGACGGTGCCGGTGGTGCTGCGGCCGGATCTGGTCGCGGCCGGCCTGGGCTGGGCGGACGCCTCCACCTTGCCGGTCTTGCGCGCCGCAATTTCTCCCAGCGCACGTTTGTACTCGATCGGGAACACCTTGACGAAGCGCGACCGGCTGACCTCCCAGCTGTCGAGCAGATCGCGCGCGCGCTTGCTGCCCGTCCAGCGGTTGTGGTCTTCGAGCAGCTTCTTCAGTTGGGCCTCGTCGGACTGGCCGCGATGCCAGACTGCCGGATCCACCATCGTTGGCTGCTCACGTGCCGGCAACACGTTCTCCAGCGACACCATGGCGGTATTGCAACGCTGCGCGAACTGGCCGTCTTCGTCATACACATAGGCAATGCCACCACTCATGCCGGCAGCGAAGTTGCGGCCGGTCCGGCCCAGCACGACCACGGTGCCGCCGGTCATGTATTCGCAACCATGGTCACCCGTGCCCTCGACCACCGCCGTGGCTCCCGACAGGCGCACCGCGAATCGCTCGCCGGCCACGCCACCGAAAAACGCCTCACCCGTCGTGGCGCCATACAAGGCGGTGTTGCCGATGATGATGTTGCGGGTCGGGTCACCGCGGAAATCGATGCTCGGACGCACAATGACACGTCCACCGCTCAAGCCTTTGCCGGTGTAGTCGTTCGCGTCTCCGATCAGGTACAGTGAAATGCCGCTGGCCAGGAAGGCACCGAAAGACTGGCCACCGGTACCCTCGAGCTGGATGCGGATCGTGTCATCGGGCAGACCTTGCGGATGCACCTTGGTCAAGGCGCCGGACAACATGGCGCCCACCGAGCGGTTGACGTTGTGCACGACCTCGATGAACTTGACCTTCTCGCCGCGCTCGATGGCCGGTTTGCACCGCTCGATCAACAACCGGTCCAGTGCGCGGTCCAGTCCGTGGTCCTGCTCCTGCACGTGAAAACGGGGCACCTCGGCAGGCACGTTGGGCTGGGCGAACAGGCGCGCGAAATCCAGGCCACGCGCCTTCCAGTGACTGATGCCTCGTGCGGCGTCGAGCAGGTCAGCGCGGCCGATCATGTCGTTGAATTTGCGGATACCCAATTGCGCCATGATCTGCCGCACTTCTTCAGCCACGAAAAAGAAGTAGTTGACGACATGTTCGGGCTTGCCGGCGAACTTCTTGCGCAGCAAGGGATCCTGCGTGGCCACCCCCACGGGGCAGGTGTTCAGGTGGCATTTGCGCATCATGATGCAGCCCTCGACCACCAGCGGCGCGGTGGCAAACCCGAACTCGTCGGCGCCCAGCAACGCGCCGATGGCGACGTCGCGGCCGGTC
>CAZADK010000202.1:0-7580 GCA_964483855.1 uncultured Rhodoferax sp. | reverse complement strand
GCTCGCCGAAGCCGGGCATCTCCTTGTCGGCTACCGCCAGCGTCGCCTCCGGGGTCACGTCGCGCAGCGCCGGACCGGTGCCACCGGTGGTCAGCACGAGCGCGCCGCCGGCATCGACCAGTTCGGCCAGTGTCGCGCTGATGCCTGCCTGCTCGTCGGGAATCAGCCGGGGCTCGAAAGTCAGCGGGTTGCGCAGCGCCCGGGTCAGCCAGTCCTGCAGCGCCGGCAGCCCCTTGTCCTCGTACACGCCGCTGGAGGCGCGGTCGCTGATCGACACGATGCCGATACGCACCGGGTCAGATGTCGGGTCTGCTGCTGGCATGGCTGGTGGGCTCCTGATCGTCGTGGGGGTCGTGCAATTGCGCGCGGATCAGCTGGAACAGCTCGCGGTAGGCCTTGCCATGGCGCGGGGTCTCCCCGGCCAGGGTCGGTTTCGCGTCGCGCCGCGCCTGGCGGATCAGTGCGCGGACCTGCTGGCTGTCGGATTGCGGGTATTGCTGCACCCAGTGTGACAACGTCGCGTCGTCGGCGACCAGTCGGTCGCGCCATTGCTCGACCTGGTGCAGCGCCAGCGCCTCGCTGGCCGAGCCGCCGTGTTGTTCGGCCAGCACGGTGCGGATCGTTTCCAGCATCCGCGGCTCGAGCTGGCGCATCAGCTTGCCGATGAACTGCATCTGGCGCCGCTTGCCCTCGAAGTTGCTGATGCGCCTGGCTTCGTCGATGGCATCGACCAGCTTGTCGGGCAGGGCCAGGCGCTCCATCAGCTCGGAGCGCAGCGTCAGCAGTTCTTCGCCGAGTTTTTGCAACTCGGTGCTTTCGCGCTTGCGATCGGTGCGGCTTGGCTCGTCGCCACCCTTGAGTTCGCGCTTGAGCTCGAGGTCCATCTCGCTGCCTTCGGCGACGAACTGGCCGGAGACGAAATAGCCTTTTGTGGGTTTGCGGGGCATGGGCGGGGCGGGATTTTCGGCCGCTGCGGGCCGGTGATCTGTCAGCCAAGTATCATAGTCTCCCACGTCAACGAGCCACCATGAAACCACAAGCAACGACCCGGGCCGACAGCGGCTTCAGCTACAGCCAGGCATTTTTCGAGGAACTGGTGGACACCGCCCTGGGCCATGCGCGTACCGTCGGTGCCACCGACGCGGCTGCCGAAGCATCCGAAGCCTGCGGGCTAGGTGTGTCGGTGCGCAAGGGCGAACTCGAGAACGTCGAGCGCAACCGTGACAAGTCACTGTCGATCTCGGTCTACGTCGGTCAGCGCCGCGGCAACGCCAATACCTCCGACTTCTCCACCGCGGCGATCCGCCAGACGGTGCAGGCGGCCTACGACATTGCGCGTTTCACCGCCGAAGACCCGATGGCCGGCCTGCCCGATGCGGCGGATATTGCGCCGGCCGGCAACCGGGCGGATGAACTCGAGTTGTTCTTCCCGTGGTCGGTGACGAGCGAGCAGGCCGCGCAGCTGGCAAAGGAATGCGAGGCGGCGGCGCTGGGCACCGATCGTCGCATCACCAACAGCGAAGGGGCGGCTGTGTCGGCCCAGCAATCGCATTTCTTCAGCGCCCATACCCACGGCTTCCGTGGCGGTTACGCAAGCTCCCGGCATTCGCTCTCGGTGGCACCGATCGCCTCCGTGGGTGAAGACATGCAGCGCGACGCCTGGTACAGCTCGATGCGCGACGCGTGCGAGCTAGCCAGCCCGGTGCGGATCGGCCGTTATGCGGCCGAACGGGCGTTGAGCCGGCTCGGCGCGCGCAAGATCTCCACGCGCAACTGCCCGGTGCTGTTCGAGTCGCCGCTGGCAGCGGGCCTGCTGGGTGCCTTCGTGCAGGCGATCAGCGGCGGGGCGTTGTATCGCAAGAGTTCGTTCCTGCTCGATTCGCTGGGCAAGCAGGTGCTGCCCAAACACATTGACATCGATGAGGATCCGTTCATCCCGCGCGGCAAGGGCAGTTCGCCTTTCGACGAAGAAGGCGTGCAGGTGGCGCCTCGCAAGGTGGTCGAAGCGGGCCGGGTCAAGGGTTATTTTCTGAGCAGTTATACCGCGCGCAAGCTGGGCATGCGCACCACCGGCAATGCCGGCGGTTCGCACAATCTGGTGCTGCGCTCGCGCCTGACCCAGGCCGGGGACGACCTCGACGCGATGCTGCGCAAGCTCGGCCGCGGCCTGTTCGTGACCGAGCTGATGGGGCAGGGCGTGAACTACGTGACCGGCGACTATTCGCGCGGAGCCAGCGGTTTCTGGGTCGAGGACGGCCGTATCGCCTACCCGGTGCACGAGATCACGATCGCCGGCAACATGAAGAACATGCTCAAGGACATCGAGGCGATCGGTGCGGACAGCTACAACTTCGGCTCCAAGACCGTGGGCTCGATCCTGGTCGGCAAGATGAAGGTGGCAGGCAGCTGATCGTCGCCCATGGCCCGGGTTCCTTGGTCGGGCCTGGACGTCATCCGGCTTTTTGCCCGGACCGGTTGGCAGGGTTTGTCAACTGGCCAGCGCTGCCTTGACCGCGGCCGACACCTGGGCCATATCGGCCTTGCCGGACAGACGGGTCTTGGCTACGCCCATGATGCGGCCCATGTCGCCCGCTGCCGGTTTACGACCGAGCGCGTTCGCCAGTTCGGCCACGATGGCGTCGACCGCGCCGCGAACCTCTGAAGCGTCCATGCGCTGGGGCAAGTAAGCCTCCAGCACCGCGCGTTCAGCGCTCTCCTTGTCGGCCAGGTCCTGGCGAGCGGCGGCCGTGAAGGCGGTGATGGAATCATTGCGCTGCTTGACCAGCTTGTCGATGATGCCGATGACCGCGGCGTCGTCCAGCGTGATGCGCTCGTCGACTTCCTTCTGCTTGCAGGCCGCCAGCAATAGCCGGATCGTGCCCAGGCGGGCGCTGTCCTTGGCGCGCATCGCCGTCTTCATGTCTTCGGTGATCTGGTCCTTGAGTGCCATGGTGTCTACCTCGTTTCCAAAAAAGCGAAAACCCGCATCCGGGTGACCCGGCGCGGGTTCATGGCTCCCGGCCCAGCATCGGCCTCACCCCACGAGGAGACGTGTGCATGGGCGGGGCGGTTCGTCGAGTGAATGGGGTGTCCACCGTCTGTTGCAAGCCCGCGCCCGGGCACAACAATCAGTACAGCTTCTTGGGCAGTTGCATCGAGCGGATGCGCTTGTAATTGCGCTTGACCGCGGCGGCCTTCTTGCGCTTGCGCTCGGCGGTCGGCTTTTCGTAAAACTCGCGGGCACGCAGGTCGGTGAGCAGGCCCAGCTTCTCGATGGTGCGCTTGAATCGGCGCAGTGCCACGTCGAAAGGCTCGTTTTCTTTTACACGGATGGTGGTCATGGGGGTTCGGGTTCCAAAATGTGCCTGGGCAAGATCGCAGACCCGGGCTGAAATCTGCTGGTGGCCGCATCCTTGGGGCCCTTGTTGCTTCGAACAATGGGCCGGCAGACGCCAGCAAAGGCGCAAATTATAGTGCCATTGATCAAGGCCGCGCCAGCCGGGCCGCCAGGCCCCGCGCGCAGGCATGGGCGCTGGCCCAGGCCCATTGGAAGTTGTAGCCGCCCAGCCAGCCGGTGACGTCAACCACCTCGCCGATGAAATACAGGCCGGGTTGTGTCGATTCCATGGTCTGGCTGGACAAGGCATGCGTGTCCACGCCGCCGGCGGTCACCTCGGCCTTGGCGTAACCTTCGGTGCCGGTGGGCGTCAGTTCCCAGCTGGCGATCTGCTCGGCAAGCGCAGCGAGCGCCTTGTCGGAGGTCTGGTCGATCGGGCGGTGCCAGTCGTGCCCCAGGCGTGTGCCTTGCGCAATCCAGGTTTCAGCCAGGCGGGCCGGAACCAGCGCCGCCAGTTCGTTGCCCACCAGCTTGCGCGACAGGCCCTTGGCGCGGATTAAGGTCTGTTGCATTTGCATGCCCGGCGCGATGTCGACGCGGATAGGCGTGTTCGCGCGCCAAAAACTCGATATCTGCAGCACCGCCGGCCCGCTCAGGCCGCGGTGGGTGAACAGCAGGTCTTCGCGAAATCGGGTCCGCTCACGTTTGTTGCCGGTTTCGATCGTCACCGGCAGCGACAACCCGGAGAGTTCGGCGAACGGCGCCCATTGCGCGGGCTCGAACACCAGCGGCACCAGCGCCGCACGGGTGTCGACGATGCCCAGCCCGTACTGGCGTGCGATCCGGTAACCGAAATCGGTGGCACCGATCTTCGGGATCGACAGGCCACCCGTGGCCACGACCACGGCGCGGCTGCGGATCGCGCCCTGGGCGCTGCCCAGCAGGTAGCCGTCGGCTTCGGTTGCCAGCGTGTGGATCGGGCAGTTCTGCCAGTGCACGACGCTGCCAGCGGCGCATTCGGTCAGCAGCATGGTGATCAGGTCCTGCGCGGAACGGTCGCAGAACAATTGGCCTTTGTGTTTCTCGTGGTACCCGATCTCGTGCTGGCGCAGCAAGTCGATGAAGTCGCCTGGCGAGTAACCAGCCAGCGCTGAACGACAGAACTTCGGGTTCTGGCCGAGGAAGTTGTCCGGGCCCGTGGTCAGGTTGGTGAAGTTGCAGCGGCCGCCACCCGAGATACGGATCTTTTCGGCGATCTTGTCGACATGGTCGACCAGCAGAACCTTGAGACCGGACTGGCCGGCCACGCCGGCGCAAAAAAGGCCGGCGGCGCCAGCACCGATGACGACGACATCGAAACTGTGCATGTCGATAAGTGTAGGACGCCGCGCCGGCGCGGGCCGTGCCCCCGAAGAGGCAGGTCGTTCGTGCGGGGGGACCGCTGCTGTCAGGCCGACGCGCGCGACGCGTCGGGCGTGTCGGTCTGGTCGACCATCGACTGTGCCAGCACCGCAGCGCGCGCCACCTCGCCCACCACGATGATGGCCGGGCTGGCGATGTTTTCGCGCGCCAGTGTGCGGGCCAGTTGGCCGAGTTCGGTGGCGCAGGCGCGTTGTCCGGGCAGGCTCGCGCTTTGCACCACGGCCACGGCGGTGCGAGGCGACAGTCCGGTCAGCAGGCCGTCCTGCAGTTGTTGCGCGTCCGCGATGCCCATGTAGATCACCAGCGTCAGGTGGGCATCACGTGCAGTGGCGGCCAGGGCCTGCCAGTTGGTCGGCGCGCCGCCGCGCCGCGCATGCCCGGTGACGAAGACGACGCCTCGCGCATGGTCGCGATGGGTCAGCGGCACGCCAACGGCCGTGGCCGCGGCCATGCCTGCCGTGATTCCGCCGACCACGTCGACGGCGATACCTGCGGCGCGCAGGTGGTCCATCTCTTCGCCGCCGCGACCGAAGATGAACGGGTCCCCGCCCTTGAGCCGCACCACGTTCTCGCCGTCGCGGGCGGCCGTGAGCATCAGTTTCTCGATGAAGGCCTGGGGCGTGGAGCGGCAGCCGCCCCGTTTGCCGACGTACACGATCCGCGCCGTCGGGCTGGCCAGTGCGACGATGGCGTCGCCAACCAGGTCGTCGACCAGCAACAGGCTGGCCTGCGCGATCATCCGCGCGGCCTTGACCGTCAGCAGATCCGGGTCGCCCGGCCCGGCGCCCACCAGCGTCACGCGGCCTTGGTTCATGTGGTGCTCCCTTGCAATTGGTTCTCGGCCCGCACGACGTGCGCGACCTGCGTGGCAATCGACTCGGGCAACGGGATGTCGCCTGCCAATACGGCCCGGATGTAGCCGGCTGTGCTGGCCGCATCGATGGCCCGTGGCAACTCGGGCAGGTTGTCCAGCGAACCGGTCTGGGCCGGGTGCACGGTCTGCCGTACGCCATGCAGGAAAAGTTCCATCTTCGGTTGGCGCCGCGGGTCGGCCACGGCCTCACCTTCGGTGCCGCGCAGCAGCAACGCGCTCGAGCCCATCAGCTCGAACGTGGCCGCCATCGACACCGCATATTCCGGGTGGGTGTAGCTGCTGACCAACAGGCAGCAGCCTTCGCCCGGATTCATCAGCTTGACCAGGCTGTGTGCCGGATTGCGCAACCCGACCACGCGCCGCACCTCCAGCAGGCGTTGCAGGCCCGGGCACAGCATCCCGGTCGGGGTGAAGACGACCGTGCCCGCCGCGACCGGTCCGATGGCGCGGGCCGGGGCGATGTCCAGTGCCGCGAACACGTCGGCGGTGAAGACCCGGCTCGATTCGCTGGCTGCACCGTGGACCAGCACGCGCAAGCCCTCGCGAGCCAGCAGCAGCGCCAGCAATGGGGTCAGCAAGGGCAGCTTGCGCGCGCCGTTGTAACTTGGGATCACGACCAACGGCCGGTCTGCGGCAGGTACCGGTTGCAGCCGCGCAGTGGTGGCGTCCAGGAACCCGGCCATCTCCTGCGCGGTTTCGCCCTTGATGCGCATGGCCAGGCAGAACGCGCCGATCTCCAGATCGGTCACCGCGCCATCGAGCACCTGGCCGAACAGGTCCTGTGCCTGCTCCCGCGACAAGGCGCGGGCGCCTTCCTTGCCGCGCCCGATCTCCTTGATGTATTTGGCGATTGCCATCGCTGGATTGTCCCGGATCGTTGATGACGACGGGTTATGAGCTTATCCGGCGGCTGGCGTGGGAGCGACACTGCAGCGCGCACCATCGCCTTGCACCTAAACTCCAGGCCAGATGCAGCACCACAGCTCCGAATTGCGGGTCCTGGGGATCGAGTCCTCGTGTGACGAGACCGGCGTGGCACTGGTGCGCGCGCCGTTCGGTGCGGTGCCGGTGCTGCTGGCCCATGCCTTGCACAGCCAGATCGACATGCACCAGGCCTATGGCGGCGTGGTACCGGAGTTGGCCAGCCGCGACCATATCCGCCGTGTGTTGCCGCTGGTGCGTCAGGTCATGCAGGCGGCCGATTGCAGACTGAACCAGGTCGATGTGGTGGCTTATACCCGCGGCCCCGGGCTGGCGGGGGCCTTGCTGGTCGGCGCCGCGGTCGGCTGCGCCCTGGGGGCGGCGCTGGGCAAGCCGGTGCTTGGCGTGCACCACCTCGAAGGTCACCTGTTGTCACCGTTCCTGAGTGCAGACCCGCCGCAGTTCCCGTTCGTGGCCTTGCTGGTGTCTGGCGGCCATACCCAGCTGATGCGCGTCGACGATGTCGGTCGGTACAGCCTGCTCGGAGAGACGATCGACGATGCGGCGGGCGAGGCCTTTGACAAGTCGGCCAAGCTGATGGGGCTACCCTACCCGGGGGGACCGGCGTTGTCACGGCTGGCGCGGCAAGGCAACCCGGCCGCATTCCGATTGCCGCGGCCGCTGATGCACAGTGGCAACCTGGATTTCTCCTTTGCCGGCCTCAAGACCGCGGTCATGGTTCAGGCGCGCAAGCTGGTGGCCGCACACGGTTTTGCCGAAGGTCTGCCGCTCGATCAGGCGATGGCGCAGTTACCGGGCTCCACGCGCGCCGACCTCGCGGCATCGACCGAAGCGGCGATCGTGGAGGTGCTGGTGAGGAAGTCGATGGCCGCCCTGGCCGGTTCAGGGCTCGATCGTTTGGTGGTCGCCGGCGGGGTCGGTGCGAACCGCCTGCTGCGTGCGCAATTGGGCGCGGCAGCCCAGCAGCGGGGCGTGCGGGTGCATTACCCGGAACTGGACCTGTGC
>CAZADK010000201.1:3638-7587 GCA_964483855.1 uncultured Rhodoferax sp. | reverse complement strand
CCGCCCCACCGTGCCGCCACGGCCGTGGAACATGCGCAACCGGATCGGCGCGGAGCCGCCGCCCTTGTCGGCCAGTTCGTCGAACAGTGCCACCAGCGCGACCTCGGCCAGGTAGAGTTCCCAGTTGCTGGTGAAGATGCCGCCGTCCTTGTTGCTGTCGGAATACCCGAGCATGATCTCCTGCTCGCCGCCACTGCGCTGCACCATGGCCTGCACGCCGGGCAGGGCATAGAAGTCGCGCATGATCGAGGCCGCGTTGCGCAAGTCCTCGATGGTCTCGAACAGCGGCACGACGATCAGGTCGGTGCGTGCTTGTCGATCCAGGGTCTCGTGCATCAGGCCGGTTTCCTTCTGCAGCAGCAGCACCTCGAGCAGGTCGCTGACGGTCTCGGTATGGCTGATGATGTAGTGCAACAGTGCCTGGCGGCCGTAACGCGCCAGCATCTCGCGCGCCGTGCGAAAGATCGCAAGCTCGTCGTCCACGAGCGTCGAATACGCATGTTCGAGCACCCGCAGCGGCCGCGCGTCGGACAGCAACCGCAGCAACGCGGCCTGCTTGGCCGGCTCGCCCAGGCTGGCATAGTCAGGTTCGATGCGCGCGACGGCCAGCAGCTCGGCGACCACCGCCTCGTGCTTGTCGGAGTTTTGCCGCAGGTCGACGGTGGCCAGGTGAAAACCGAACACCTGGACCGCACGGATCAGCGGCTGCAGGCGCTGCACCACCAGCGCACCGCCGTGGTTCTGCAGCAAGGAAGTTTCGATGGTGCGCAGATCCGCGCAGAACTCCTGCGCCGTGGGGTACGGGTTCTGCGGCGCGACCGCATGGCGCGCGGCTTCGCCACCGGTGAGCTCACGCAGCGTGGCGGCGAGCCGCGCATACATGCCCGTCAGTGCGAGCCGGTAGGGTTCGTCCTGGCGGTGCTCATTGGTGTCGGGCGAGCGGGCTGCGAGCTGCTTCATCGGCTCGGAGATCGTGACCAGGATGGCCGACGCCGACAATTCGCCACCCAGCAGGTGCACCTCGGTCAGGTAGTGGCGCAGCGCCACCTCGGCCTGGCGCTTGAGAGCGTAGATGAGGGTCTGCGCGCCGACATTCGGGTTGCCGTCGCGGTCGCCGCCGATCCAGTGGCCCATGCGCAGGAAGCTGTGGATGTTTTGCTGGCCCAGCTCGCGCTCGAGGTCGCCATACAGCCTGGGGATCTCGCGCAGAAAGGTGGCCTCGTAATAACTCAGCGCGTTCTCGATCTCGTCGGCGACCGTGAGCTTGGTAAAACGCAACAACCGTGTTTGCCACAGCTGCATCACGCGCGAACGGATCAGGGCCTCGTTGCGCGCCAGCTCGCGCGGCGTCAGCGCGTCCTTGCCGGCCGGCGCGGCCAGCGCATGCAACCGGATCGTGTCGCGGGCGGTGAGCAGCTGCGCGATGCCGCGCTCGGCGTCCAGGATGCTCTTGCGCTGCACCTCGGTCGGGTGGGCGGTCAGCACCGGCGACAGGTAGCTGGTGGCCAGCGTCTCGACGATGGTGGACGGAGCGATGCCGGCCCACCGCAGCCGGGACAACGCGACGTCGATGCTGCCTTCCTGGGTGTTGCCCGCGCGCTCATGGATCGCGCGCCGGCGGATATGGTGCCGGTCCTCCGCCAGGTTCACCAGATGGCTGAAATAGGTGAAGGCACGGATCACGCTGACGGTCTGGTCGCCGGACAGGCTGTTGAGCAGCTTCTTCAGCGACCGGTCCGCCTCATGGTCGGCATGGCGGCGGAAAGCGACCGACAACTTGCGGATCTGCTCGATCAGGTTGAAAGCTGCCTCGCCGTCCTGGTCCCGGATCACGTCGCCCAGGATGCGTCCCAGCAACCGGATGTCCTCGACCAGTGGGCGTTCGTTGTCGCGGGCGCGGCGCGTGGATTCGGCACTGGGTCGTGGGGTCATGATGGCGGCGACGACGGGGCGTTGGACAAGACGGTCATGCTAGCATCGCCCACCCCCTCCCGATTACCAACCGGTTACGTCCGTGATCCTGCCTTCCCGCGCGACCATCGTCATTGCCACCCGCGAAAGCCGCCTGGCGTTGTGGCAGGCGCGGCATGTGCGGCAATGCCTGGAGGCGCTCGGGCACCGGGTGGAATTGCTGGGCATGACCACCCGCGGTGACCAGATCCTGGACCGCACGCTGAGCAAGGTCGGCGGCAAGGGTTTGTTTGTCAAGGAGCTGGAGACCGCGCTGGAGGACGGCAGGGCCGACATCGCCGTGCATTCGCTCAAGGACGTGCCGATGCAATTGCCCGACGGTTTCGCCTTGGCCTGCGTCATGGAGCGCGAGGATCCGCGCGACGCGCTGGTCTCCAACCGCATCGACGACCTGGCGCAGCTGCGCCCGGGCGCGGTGCTGGGCACCTCGAGCCTGCGGCGCGCGGTTCTGCTGCGCGACAACCTGAGCCGGCTCGGCCGCGAGGACGTGCGTATCGCGCCGCTGCGCGGCAACCTCGATACCCGGCTACGCAAGCTCGACGACGGTGAATTCGATGCGATCGTGCTCGCCGCAGCCGGACTCAAGCGGCTCGAGCTAGGGTCGCGGATCCGGCAGGTGTTCGAGCCGGCGCAGATGCTGCCGGCCGCCGGCCAGGGTGCGCTGGGCATCGAGGTACGAGCCCACCGGCAGGACCTGCTCGATGCGCTGGCGCCGCTGGCGCACCAGCCGACCTGGCTTTCGGTTGCGGCCGAACGTGAGGTGAGTCGCTCCATGGGCGGCAGCTGCTCGATGCCGCTGGCCGCGCACGCACGTTGGAGCACCGGCTCGCAGCTGAGCTTGCAGGCCGCCTGGGGCGAGGTGGGCGAGGAGCCCGAAGCAGGCCCCGCGGCGCCGCTGGTGCGGGCCGAAGCGGCGCAGGCGGTGTCCGATCTGCAGCAGGCCGTGGCGCTGGGCCAGCGCGTTGCGCGGCAATTGCGCGAAGGCGGCGCCCGCGTGGCGGGCAACGCCGCCTGATCCGCCGGAGCCCAGCGCGATGCGCGTGATCGTGACCCGGCCGCGGGCTGACGCCCTGCGCTGGGTGCAGGCATTGGGCGCGCAGGGCATCGACGCGGTGGCGCTGCCGCTGATCGAGATCCACCCTTTGTCGGACAGCCGCGTCATCGCCGCAGCCTGGCATTCGTGTTTGCAGTACCAAGCCATCATGTTCGTCAGCGCTGCGGCCGTTGACCACTTTTTTGCGGCACGGCCTCCTGATGCCACTCTGGGCAACCCCGAAGGAGGTCCGCGGTTGTGGGCGACCGGGCCCGGAACAGTCGCGGCGCTGGTACGCCAGGGTGTAGCCACACATCGTATCGACGCGCCGTCATCCAGCAGCGGCCCGTACGATTCGGAAACCTTGTGGCACCTGGTGGGCTCACGGGTGCGTGCGTGCTCGCAGGTCATGCTGGTACGCGGCGGCGGTCGAGACGTGAGCCTGCCGCCACGGTCGTCGGTTGATGATGCGCCCGTGGCACGCGATGACGAACAGGGCGAGGGCCGCGACTGGCTCTCGGCCCGGCTGGAACAGGCCGGTGCGCAAGTACGTTTCGTGGTCGCTTACTGGCGTGCGGCGCCTGGCACGCGCGAACTGCGCCAGGCGCTGGGACACCTGCACATCGGTGACGATGCCCTGTGGTTGTTCACCAGCGCCCAGGCGATCCGCAATCTGGTGGCCTGCCTGCCCGAGCGTCATTGGTCGGGTTCGCGTGCGATTGCAAGCCATGCACGTATCGCCGCGGCGGCCCGATCGGCCGGTTTCGGTGTGGTGCGGGAGTCACGTCCGGCGCTGGCCGACATGGCGGCGTCGATAAAATCGATGCTGCCATGAAGGAACACCCGTCAACACCCTCCACGCCCGTGCCGGTCGATGCCGTGGTGCCGGCGCCCGGCGCGGCGGCGGGCGCCGGCACCACGGCATCGACCGGCACGGGCGTGGAG
>CAZADK010000201.1:3360-3628 GCA_964483855.1 uncultured Rhodoferax sp. | reverse complement strand
CCCCCGCGCCATCGCCGCCGGGCCGCGCCGCTGCCCAGGTTGCGGATGCCCCAGCGCCGGCACTGGCAAGCCTGTTGGGGCTTTCGCCGATGTCGATACTGGCCTTGCTGGTGGGTGCCTTTGGGTTGATCGCCAGTGTGCTGTTGTGGCAACGGCTGTCGGCCATGCAGGAGACGTTGGCGCGCCAAAGCGGCGAGTCGACGATGCAGGCGGCCGAGGCACGCGCCAGTGCGAAGGCCGCTCAGGACCTTGCGCGCGAGACGGCAGC
>CAZADK010000201.1:0-3350 GCA_964483855.1 uncultured Rhodoferax sp. | reverse complement strand
GGCCGAGGTTCGGCTCGGTGAGGTGGCGCAGCAGCGCGCGCAGCTGGAGGATCTGATTGAGCGCCTGTCGCGCTCGCGCGACGACTACCTGCTGGTCGATCTCGAGTCGGCGTTGCGGCTGGCACAGCAGCAGGCCCAATTGACTGGCAGCGTCGAGCCGCTGGTGGCGGCGCTGCGCAGCGCCGAACAACGCCTGACGCGGGCTGCGCAACCCGGCTTGGCGCAACTGCAGCGCCGCCTGGCACGCGACCTCGGTCGCATCACCTCGGCCGCGGTGACCGATACGCCGGGGCTGCTGGTGCGTATTGACGAATTGCTGCGCATGGCCGATGACCTGCCGCTGGCCAACGCGGTGGCTGCGGTCAGTGCGACCGGCTCGCTCAGGCGCCAGGAATCCGTGGCGGCGCCGAACTGGTGGCAGCGGGTGCTGCAGGTGGTGGGGGACGAGGCCTGCAAATTGCTGCGGATAGCGCGTATCGAACAGCCCGAGGCGGCATTGCTGTCGCCCGAGCAATCCTTTTTCGTGCGCGAGAACCTCAAGCTGCGCTTGCTCAACGCCCGGCTCGGCTTGCTGGCCCGCCAGCTCGAGTCCGCCCGAGCCGACCTGGCCTGGGCGTCGACCGTGTTGTTCCGTTATTTCGACCCGGCCGCGCGCAAGACGCAGGCTGCCGCCGGACTGTTGCAACAGGTCCAGTCGCAGATGAAGACCATGGAATTGCCGCGAATCGACGACACCATGGCTGCGCTGGCTACTGCTGGCGCCGGGCGATAGTCGAGGGTCTGCGATGCGTGTATCCCTGTGGTTACTAGCCCTGTTTTCGGCTGCCGTGGCAGCAGCGCTGTTCGCCGGCAGCAACCCCGGGTCGGTGACGGTCTTCTGGCCACCCTACCGGATCGACCTGTCGCTGAACCTGGTATTGGTCTTGTTGCTGCTCGGTTTCCTGGTTTTGCACCTGGCGCTGCGTGCGTTGTCGGCGCTGTTTTCGATTCCGCGGGAGGCGCGCCTGTGGCGCCAACGCCAGCGCGAGCGCAGCATGCAGGCATCATTGCTCGAAGCGTATGCGCAACTGATCGCCGGTCGCTTCGTGCGCGCGAAGAAGGCGGCCGAGGCAGTGGTCGAGCAGGCATCACACCTGGCCGGCGGCGAAGACAAGCTCGCCCATGCCGGCCAGTTGCGGGCGATCGCGCACCTGTTGGCGGCCGAGGCGGCGCATTTGCTGCAGGATCGCCCCGGTCGCGAGATCCACTACCGCGCCGCTCAGGAACAGGCTTCGCGTGGCCTGGCTCCGGAAGCGGGCGAGGGGGTCCGGCTGCGTGCAGCCCGCTGGGCTCTGGATGACCACGATGCGGCGTTGGCGCTGCAGGTGCTCGACGACCTGGGCCAGGGGCCGGGACGGCGCACCCTGGCGCTGCGCATGCGACTCAAGGCGGCACGCATGGCCGGGCGCACCATCATGGCGTTGGAGGCGGCCCGCCTGCTGGCCAAGCACCACGCATTGTCCCAGACCGCAGCGCGTGGGGTGTTGCGCGGCCTGGCGATCGAACTGGTCCAGGCTGCACACGATCCCGCCCAGCTAGTGCAGGCCTGGTCCCGCCTCGAGGCCGCGGAGCGGACCATGCCGGACGTAGCCAGCGCGGCAGCGATGCGGCTGCTGACCTTGGGCGGCGACCCGGTCGTCAGCCGCCAGTGGCTGTTGCCGATCTGGGAACAGATGCTGAACCAGCCTGGCGGGCTGGGTCAGCAACACCGCGTGGACCTGGTGCGTGCACTCGAACTCGGCTTTGCCAACGATCCGCACGTGCTGGACGGCGAATGGCTCACCCGCATCGAATCGGCCCAGATCAGCCAACCTGGCGACGCTGTGTTGCAGTATCTGGCCGGTGTCACCTGCATGCGACTGCAGTTATGGGGCAAGGCGCGCCAGCTGCTGCAGCAATCGCTGGTGCGGATGCAGGATGCCGGGCTTCGCCGCGAAGCCTGGCGCCAGCTGGCGGAGATGGCGTCGCAACGCGGGGATGCCGAGGCAGCTACCGAGGCCTGGCGCAGCGCAGCGCAGGCGTGATCGAGAACCCGGGTCGCAACGATCGGGCCGGTCAGGCCGCCAACTCCCTGGGTGGCGAGAGACTGACCGGTACGCCACCTGGTGGCGACGTGCCGGTCGGCAGCCTTCACATCAGTTCGGCGCCTGCTGCTCGAACGGCAGGGTCATGTTGCGCAGATCGCGGCGCGTCTCGACCAGCACCAGGGGGCCTTCGTCGATGACGACCCGGGACGCCGGCTCGCGCGGCACATGAATTGGCTGCGGCTGCGCGGCGATCGCGGCCTGAGCGACCTTGATCTTCTCGGCGTCGGAGTTGACCCAGCTCAAGCCCGAGGCCTGCGCCACCTGGGACAAATCGTCCACCGGCAGCACGAAGGTCTGAACCCTGGGCAAGCCACCGGACGACAGCTGCACTGCAGCACGGCCACCATCGGCTGCGGCTGTTGCCGGCAAGGCCGGCTCTGCCACCGGGGCTGGCGTCATCGGTATATCGGCTTGCTCCGGCGGCGTAAAACCCTCCAGCGCGGCTTGCATCTCTCGTTGCGCCTGTGGCGCGCGATCCTCGTAGCCACCTTGCTGGTTACGCGGGTTGCCACGGTCGCCGCGCTCGCCACGGTCACCGCGCGGGCCACGATCACCGCGCGGGCCACGATCAAGGCCATTGCGGTCGCGTGGACGTTTCTCGCTCGCAGCATTCTCCTGCGCGTCACCGCGTTCGGAGCCGTCCGCGGCGTTCTCGCTGCTGTTGCTGGCGTCGATCGGCAATCGGTCGGTCCGGCCTTGGTCGCCGATGTTGGCCACGAATGGCTGCGGTTGTGCCGAGGACACTGTGTCCGGCTGACCGAGGTTGTCGGCCTGCGGGGAGCCGTTGCTCGGCTGGGCGCGCTCGCCGCGCTCGCCGCGTTCTGCACGCGGGCGGCGGTCCCGTTGCCGTTCGCCCCGGCCTTCGCGTGCCTCGCGCGGCGGGGGTGCCGTGTTGCCCGCGTCCGGCGTGTCCGCCTGCTCGTCCCGGCCAGTGGCATCTTGTGGTGTACGTTCGGCGTCCCGGTTGCGCTCACCGCGTTCGCCACGTTCACCACGGCCGCCCCGTCCAGCGCGCGGCAGACGATCCGCCCGCGGCTCGTTACGAGCTGCGTTTTCGTCGGCGGCTACCGGCAGGGCTGGTTGTTGTCCACCGGCTTCCACCGCCAACGGCATGCCATCGACATCGACTCGCTGGCCCTGGGCCGAGCGCTCGCCGCCACGGCCGCGGCCACCACGACCACCACGGGAACGGCCTTCGCCACGACTTTCGACACGCCCTTCGCC
>CAZADK010000200.1:0-7612 GCA_964483855.1 uncultured Rhodoferax sp. | reverse complement strand
CCGCAGGGCCGGCTCGGGCAGGTCGATCCATTGCCCCTGGCCATTGAGAAAAGCGGCGTGTACCACTTGCGTGGTGTCGATGGCCTGCACCGCGTCCCGGTACCGCGCCAGTTGGGCCACCAGCATCGGATCGCGTTGCGGCGCCAGGTTCGACTTGTGGTCCAGCACCCACCATTGGCCATTGTCCCGTCGCTGCACCAGGCGGTCCAGCCGCAGGACGACTCCCTCCAGCACCAACTCGACTTCATTGCCCTGCCAGGCCAGCTGCGCCGGATCCCAGGCCCAGGCCCCCGGTCCATCCAGGATACTTTTCGCCATCGCCGCAGCGCGTTCGGCTCCATCGGCATCCAATCCGAACTCCCGGCGCACCGCAGCGATCTGCTGCGCGCCGACACCACCCCATTCGAGCAAACGGTGCATGGCCTGCCCGACCCGCGCCAGCGCATCGAGCGCGGGATCCGACTGCAAGTCCTCGACCGGCGGCTGCGGGCCGGACGGCGTGGTCGCCGCCGGACCTGGCGGCAATTCCTTGAGCGTGAACGACGCGTCCTGCGCTCCCGCACGCGGCATCGTCGACGCAGCCGGATCGGCCTGTGCGATCGGGGTTGCCGCATCGAACAGGCGACGCCACCAGCTGCCGGGCGCATCCCGGTGCGGCTCGATCGACGAGACCACCAGCGTGTTTCGGGCCCGGGTCAACGCCACATACAAGGCGTTGAGTTCCTCGCGCTGGCGTTGCAGCCATTCATGGTCTCGCGTGGCGAGCGCGCATTGCGGCGGCTGCGCCTCGCTGCTGACAAAGAAAAACTGATGCGGATGCGCCTCCTGGGCCGGCCAGTCGATCAATACACCCATCGTCTCTGCCGCGCGGGGCGGTGTGTCCGTGTCCAGCAGCACCACGGTATCGGCCTCCAGACCCTTGGCCCCATGCACGGTCAACAGGCGCACCGCATCCGGTGTCACCGTGGCGGGCGCCATGACTCCACCCGCCTTGAGCGAACGCACGAAACTGTAGGGCGTGATGAAGCGCCCGCCCGCCACCTGCAGCGACGCCGCGAGCAAGGCCCGCAGGTTGGCCAGCACCGCGCAGCGTTGCACCTCGGGCGCACCTATGGCAAAGCGGGCCAGCACGTCATGCTGGCTGTAGATCGACTGCAGCGCGTCGTGCGCCGGCAGGCGATCGAGCCAGGATTTCCACGCGAGCAATTGCGCACCAATGCCGTACAGCGCATGGTCCGGCGGCCAGGGCTGCTGCAGCAAGCTGAACCAGGGCTCTGGCTGCACACGCCGTCGCAACGCGAGATCGATCAGGGCCTGGTCCGGCACGCCGAACAGCGGCGAGCGCAACACCCGCGCCAGCGACAGGTCGTGCCGCGGCGACACCAGTACGTCGAGCAACGCGACGATGTCCTGCACCTCGCAGCAATCGATCAAAGCGGTGTTCTCGCCCACATGTGCGGGAATGTGCAAGGCGCGCAGTTCGTCCTGCAACGGCGTCAGGCTGGCGCGCCGGCGAGACAACACCATGACCTGCGACGCAGCGTGGCCCCGGGCCACCCGGTGCGCGATCCAGCGCGCCACCTGGCGTGCCTCCAGGCTGCGCAGCGTCTCCTCCGGCACTTCGCGAGGTTCGGTCAGGCTGTCGCGCCAGATGCGGGAGGCGGCATCGGAATCGGGATCGGGCGCAGCATCGGCGGCGCGAACGGAGTCGACACGTGCGCGCGGTATCGGCGGCAGCCGCAGCACCTGCCCGGCAGCATGGGCGCCGGTGGTGTGCGCACGAAAACCCTCGTAATGGTCATGCTCGCGCGCCGCCAGCATGACCTGGTTCACGGTGTCGATGACGAACGGCGCATTGCGCCGGGTGTGATCGCATCTGAGCAGGTCGCCACCCAGGCCTTCGGCTACGAACGCCTGCGCAGCCCGGAACACCTGCGGCTCGGCGCGCCGGAAGCGGTAGATGCTCTGCTTGGGATCGCCGACGATGAACACACTGGGCCGGCTGCCGATGGCGCCGGCATAACTGCCCAGCCACGACAGCAGTGCATGCCACTGCAGCGGGTTGGTGTCCTGGAACTCGTCGATCAGCAGATGGCGCACCTGGGTGTCGAGCCGCTCCTGGACCCAGCCGCTGAGCATGGGCTCGGACAGCAGCATCATGGCGGCGCGCTCCACGTCGGTCATGTCGATCCAGCCGCGCTCGCGCTTGAGATCGGCGAACACGTCGATCAGCACCCGTGCCAGGGCCGCCATGTGCTGCTGGTACTGCCAGGCCAGGTGATGGCGATGCGCCGCACACAACAGTGCCAATTCCCGCGCTGCCGCCTGTGCGGCATCGAACTTGACCAGGTTGGTGTTCAGTCGATCCTCCTTGTCGACGAACAGCGCCTTGCGCAGTATTGCCAGACACGGCGCAGCAGCAGCAGCAGCGTCGTTCGCCGGCGCCATGGCCAGCCGGTCGAACGCATCGACGATCGCCTGTGCAGCCTTTTGCGGAGTCTTGTTCGATTCGCGCCCCAGCGCGGATGCCCAATCCAGCCACCGCGCACGCGCACCATCCGTTTGAAGCGCGGCCGCCGGCGTGGCCAGCGGGGCCAAGCAGGGAAAACAGTCGTGGAAATGCCGCACCGAAGGCGCGACCCGCCCAGCCGCGTCGGCACGGGTGAACTCGATGCGCTTGTCCAGCGCCACACCCAGCGCCTTCTCGGTCTGGAAACGCCCATGTGCGCGCACCACCGCCTCGAACGCCGCCCGCAGTTCGGGCTGCTCCAGCAGCACCTGGTAGAACCGGCGCCACACCAGTGCCCTGGCCGGCGCATCGTCCTCCAGCAGCTCGTATTGCAGCGGCAGTTTGAGTTGCTGCAGCACCGCGATCGGCGCTGCGCGCAACAGCGCTGCGAACCAGCTGTGAAAGGTGCGGATCTGCACCTGCCGCGGGCATTGCAGCACCGCGCGGTGCAATCCGGCCAGGCGCAGGACCATGGCCTGCGCCGCCGCCGCATCCTGCGGAACCGTCACGCCGCGGGCGCGCAACTCGCGCGCCAGCTGCTCATCGCTTGCGCCGGCAAATTCTTGCAGCCACTTGTAAAGCCTCTCGCGCATCTCGCTGGCCGCACGCTTGGTGAAGGTGATCGCGAGAATATCGTGCGGCAGCACCGACATCGTGCCCTCGGTAGGGTCCAGTCCATCGAACAAGGCCCGCACGATGCGCGATACCAGCATCCACGTCTTGCCGGCGCCGGCACAGGCCTCGACTGCCACATGCCGGCGCGGGTCACAGGCGACGGCATAGAAGTGCGCAGCAGCCACGGTCGTGCCGTTGTGCTCATAGGCGGCCAGCGACGGACGTTCAGCCATGTCCGTCCCCAGCAGCCGCGGACGGCGCAGCAACGCTCCAGAAATCCTTGCGACACAGGCCGCGGGCGGCACAATAATCACAGGCAGAGCCAGCACCGATCGCCGGCAGCACGGCCCCGGAGGCGATGCGACCCATGTCCAGCTCGATCGCCGCCACCAGCTGGTCGCGCCAGCGGGTGATATCGGGTAGCTCGAACGCCTTGGTGCTGTCGGACTCGGCGATGTTCAGGTACATCGCCTGCCGAGGGTCCTGGTCCAGCAGGGCGCCGTAGAACGCCAGCTGGGTGTCCTCCTCGGGTTGCCGCACCCGCGACTGGGTCTTCGCTCGCGCCTCGGTCTTGTAGTCGATGAGCAATGTTGCGCCGTCCGCCAACCGGTCGATCCGGTCGATGCGGCCGACCAGCTTGAGCGCGCCCAGTTGCCGCTCGCACTGCACCTCGGCGGCCTGGTAGCGGGCACCGGTGCGCTCGTGCTCCGCCAGCCACGCCAGGTACGACATGCGCACCTGCGGCCACGACGCGGCAAACGGCAGGAACTCGTTGGCCGCCAGGCCCTGCTCCTGGGTGGCTCGCTCGGCAGCCTGGTCGAGTATGGCGCCGCGCCGCTCCGGCGTGGCCTGCGGCTGCGCAGCCAGGGCGTCGTGGAAATGCCGCAGCAATGCGTGCAGCCAGTTGCCGAAGTCGCGTTTACCCAGCGCGGTGTCGAGTTCCTCCGGCTCCTGCAGGCCGAGCATGCGCAGCGCAAAAAAGCGGTACGGGCAACGTCGCAGGTCCTCGTAGGTACTGGCTGAGAGCTGCGCGATGGCGAGCGCAGGTGCGGCCGGCTGCGGCATCGCCGCGCGCCGCGCTTGCAGCGGCCGCGGCACCCGCAGGTCAGGCGCCAGATCGGGCGCGGTCAGCCGCAGGCGCTGCACCAGCACGCTGGGCATCAGCAACTCGCCGGCATCACTGGCACGCCAGAGGATGTCGACGCGCGGGCTGCCCAATGCGTTGTGCCAGGCGGCTGCCAGTGTGTCGGCCAGTTGATCGCGCGATGGCAACCCCAGCAGCGCCCGCTGCGCCGGTGTCCACAAGCCAGGCAGGTCCGGCGACGCCGCCAGGTTGTTCTCGTCGCAACCGGGAATCACGACCGCTGCGAACGGACGCCCGAGCAACTGGCTCAGCGGCAGCAAAACCACCTGTTCCTGCTGCGGGTGCGGCGGCACAAAACTGCCGGCCTCCAGCACCTGCGCGGCCCAGGCGCCGAACCTGGCCAGCGTGAGGGACTGCGTGGCATCGGCAAAATTGCCGTCGGCGTGTTCATGCAGGTGCAGGGCATCGATCACCGCCTGACCAGCCGTGTCCTGCAGCAATTGCGTCCACTGGCCAGCAACTTGCAGCGCAGAGCGCAGGTCGCGCAACCAGGTGGCCAGGTCACGCGGGGCCAGCATCCCGGCGCGCAGCGAATCGATGAAGGACGCGGTGCCGTCGTCTGGCGCCGCGCCACGCCAGTCGCGCGCTGCGCGGCGGCGCAGCCGCACTTCGAGGCGGTCCACGTCCCGTGCCGGGATGGCGCGGGCCTGCTTGGCCCAATCGAGCACGGCGTCCGAACTGGCGCCCGGTGCCATTGCACGCAACATGCCGACGATCGCGGCGGCAGCGCGGGTGGTGGACAAGGTCCAGCCGGTCTCATCGCGTACCGCGACGCCGCGTTCGGCCAGCATGGCGCGGGCGCGTCGTGTCAGCACCCGGTCCTGGGCCACCAGTGCCAGCGGCGCACGGCCCTCGGCCAGGTGTGCCAGCACACAGGCACAGGCCTGTTCGGCCTCATCTTGCGCGTCCAGCGCCTGCCGCAAGTGGCACAGACCCGGCGCTGCGGCGCTGGCCAGCTGCAGGGTGACGGCGCGGTCGGCCCAGCGTTCCTGCAGCGTGGCAAACAGCGGGTCCTGCTGCAGGCCCTCGACCAGGAACAGCAGGTCCGCTTGGGCACGGAACACGGCATCGGTCGCATAGGCACTGTGCGCCGCCCACGCCACGGCGATCCGGCCCAGGCGCGACTCCCATTCGAGCAAGGGCGCAGCAACCTCGGCTTGTAATGCCTGGTCGATGCGCCGTCCCCAGGCGATGCGCGCATCCGCAGGCACGGCGGCGGCAGTTGGCGCGACGCTCCAGGCCGCCTCCATCAGCCGGGCCGCCATTGCGCCGTCCGCGCCGTGCAGACCCGCGCGCTCGAGCAGCGATGTGGCAGTTTGCAGGTCGCGCGCCGGGTCGCGTGTCAGATCGTCCGCCGTTGGCGCAAAACCCGCGAGCGTGCGGCTCCAGTTCATCGTAGTCTCGAAGCGCGGCATGAAAAAGGCCCCGCCAGACGCTGCGCTGGCGCTGCGCATCCAGGCACTGCGCGCGATGCCGATCAGCTGCACATAGGGCAACAGGACCACGACGTGTGCAGGGTGCACCTGACGCCGCGCCATCTCGCTGCGCAAGCGCGCGGCGAGCCGGTCCCATTGCAGCCCGCCAGGATCGTTTCCGGCTATCTCATCCATTGCGCGGCCAAGACGGGCAATTGGTATTGGTTTCTGTCACAATTTCCCCACTTTACCTGTACTGACAGAACCAAGGAGCCAACATGGCCAGCGAACTCATCAAACATGTCTCCGACGCCTCGTTCGAAGCGGATGTACTGCAATCGCCCCACCCGGTGCTGGTCGATTACTGGGCCGAGTGGTGCGGCCCGTGCAAAATGATCGCGCCCATCCTGGACGAGGTGGCCACCGGTTACCAGGGCAAGCTGCAGGTGGCGAAGATGAATGTGGACGAAAACCGCGAAGTACCGGCCAAGTTCGGCATTCGCGGCATCCCGACGCTGATGCTGTTCAAGGATGGACAACTCGCCGCCACCAAGGTCGGCGCCATGAGCAAGTCGCAGCTGACCGCCTTCATCGACCAGCAACTGGCCTGAGAGCGCCCCCAGCCCTGGCTTCGCCGGGCCCCTCGGGGGTGCGAAGCCGGACCGCCGCGCACGCGCAACTGGCGCCGTTGCGCCTTTGCGCCGTTGCTTGCGTACCGCGCAATCGTATTGCGGCCGCATTTTTTCCTGTCATAATGGCCCGCAATCGCCGGCCAGCAACCCAGGCCGGTTCGAGTTCCAGATGCGGAACAACTGGCCGGGGCCACATTCTTGCCCCGGTCTGCCCCCCCGGTCCGTGTTCGCATCTTCTGATTCCATCCCTTTCGGGTAATTCCATGCACCTAAACGAACTCAAGGCACTGCACGTGTCTGAAGTCCTCAAGCAGGCTGAAGAGCTTGAGATCGAAAACACCGGCCGCATGCGCAAGCAGGAACTGATGTTCGCCATCATCAAGAAACGCGCCCGAACCGGCGAGCAGATCATTGCCGATGGCGTGCTGGAAATCCTGCCGGACGGATTCGGCTTCCTGCGCAGCCCGGACACCAGCTACACCGCCAGCACCGACGATATCTACATCAGCCCGAGCCAGGTGCGTCGCTTCAACCTGCACACCGGCGACATGATCGAGGGCGAGGTGCGCACTCCCAAGGACGGCGAACGTTACTTCGCGCTCAACAAACTCGACAAGGTCAACGGCGGCGGTCCGGAGGAGAACAAGCACAAGGTGATGTTCGAGAACCTCACGCCGCTGTTCCCCAAGGAGCAGATGCGGCTCGAGCGCGACACCAAGAGCGAGGAGAACATCACCGGCCGCATCATCGACATCATCGCCCCGATCGGCAAGGGCCAGCGTGCCTTGCTGGTCGCACCACCCAAGAGCGGCAAGACGGTGATGATGCAGCACATGGCCCACGCGATTGCCGCGAACTATCCAGAGAGCTACATGATGGTGCTGCTGGTGGACGAACGGCCCGAAGAGGTGACCGAGATGCAGCGCACCGTCAAGGGTGAGGTGATCGCATCCACGTTCGACGAACCGGCAGCGCGCCACGTGCATGTGGCCGAGATGGTGATCGAGCGCGCCAAACGCCTGGTCGAACTCAAGAAGGATGTCGTCATCCTGCTCGACTCCATCACCCGGCTGGCCCGTGCCTACAACAATGTCGTGCCGTCCAGCGGCAAGGTGCTCACGGGCGGCGTCGACTCGAACGCATTGCAGCGCCCCAAACGTTTTCTCGGTGCCGCGCGCAATGTCGAGATCGCGCTGATTCACGCCGCCCGCCGGTGTCACCGAAACGCCGTCCACGATCTCCAGGTCGAACCACCAGCGCTTGACCGGATTGCGCACGCCGCCGCCCATCTTGTCGT
>CAZADK010000199.1:0-7619 GCA_964483855.1 uncultured Rhodoferax sp. | reverse complement strand
GACTGCGGCTGCAGCAGATCGGTGGCAGCCATGCGCAACGCGATCTGTTCGAGCAGATTCATCTCGACGCATTGATGCGCGCTGGCCACTGGAGCGCTGCCCAACAGTCGTTGCAGCCACGATGCAACGCGCAGCCGCAGTCCAGGCGGCTGCGCCGGCTGGCACAACGCAGTTATTCGATGCTGGGACTGGCCGTCTCGGTCTGAATCCCCATCGGCTCCAGCTTGCGCTGGTCGTATACCGGCTGTGCCGGCATGCCGGCCAGATGCTGCGTCTCGGCCCAGCGCAGGATCTCGACCCGGCTCTCGCGCAGCAGGACGCGACTGATGCCGCCATTGGGAATCACGCTCTGGCGCGGCCCGGACAAAGACAAGCCCATCGCGCTGCGGTACACCATGTCAAGTACACCGCCATGGGTCACGACCACCAGGCGCTGGCCCTGGCGTTCCTGCGCCAGGCGCCGCAGCGCCGCCATCACCCGGGCATGGAAAATCTGCGTACTCTCGCCGCCATCGAATGTGTAGTCGGCATCGAACTGCGACCAGCGTGTCCAGGCCTGGGGAAATTGCTGCTGTATTTCGTCGGCGCGCATGCCCTCGACGACGCCAAACGCCTGCTCGCGCAGCCCCGGGTCCGTGGCAGCCTCCAGTGCCAATTGCCGGGATGGTGCTTGCGCGGTCTGGCGGGTGCGCAGCAGATCGCTGCACACAAGGTGCTGCACCGACTCACCCGCCAATTGCGCTGCCACCCGGCGCGCCTGCTCGAAACCGGCTGCGTTCAGAGGCACGTCGATCTGGCCCTGAAAACGAAGCTCGCGGTTCCAGTCGGTCTCACCGTGGCGGATCAGGATCAGTTCGGTCATCACACGATTATCGGATGCCGCGACCATACGAGCTGCGCGTGACCGCATGCCGGCCTATCAGCCTACAAACGGTAGTTGAATGCGCCCGAGCGTGACCCGATGGGCGTGCCAGGCAAGGCGAGAGGACGCAGCGCACTTCTGTGCGCAAGGACGAGCAACGCCGCGTGGCGCGTCCATCGGGGTGCGTTCGGTGCATGGCGGGCTCACCCCACGGGTGAGTCACCGCGTGGCCAGCCATGTCAGTGTGCATGGGCATTGCCAGCGCAAATCCAGCGGTCAACTGCCGTTTGTAGGCTCAGTCGCCGGCGTCAGCCTCCTGCGTATCCTTGTCTTCGTCCGCCTTGACGATCATCACCGGCACCCGGGCCGCGTGCAGCACCTCATTGGAGACCGAACCGAGCAAGGCGCTGCGCAAGGCGCTGGCACCGCGCGCCCCCATGACGATCATGTCGCAGCCATGGCGCTCGGCAATGTCGATGATGGTATGGGCCGGGTCACCGCCGGCCACCTCGGACTCGAACGCGATCTTGGCCATCGTCAGCATGGCCTGCGCCGGCTCCAGGATGTCGGCGCCGGCGGCCTGGCTGACGCGCTCGAGCACCTCGGGATCCGGGGCCGTCATCATCTCGTACAGGTTGGCAGGCTCCTGCACGTTGGCCAGCACGATCTCGGCGGCCAGCCCCTGCTGCAGCAGCGACATTGCAACCTGCACCGCCTTGAGGGAAACATCCGATCCATCGACCGGCAACAACAACTTCATGGTGATCCTCCATTCACGAAATTCGGCAATCGGTTCCCAGCATACCGTGTCGGCACGGGGCGGCCGGATAATGCGCCCGTGTGCTCACCAGCCAATACTGCACCACACGCCGCCCCACACGCCGCAACTGGCACCAAACAGGCGCAACGATGACCCAGCTGATTCTGCTTCCAGGGCTCGCATCCGACCACGTGATGTGGCAATCCCAGCTGGCCGTGCTGCCCGCACATTACCGGTCACATGTGACGGACGTGCATGCGCGCCGCGACACCATCGAATCGATGGCGCGCACGCTGCTGGCCGAGCACCCGGGCAACCTGATCCTGTGTGGCGCCTCGATGGGCGGCATCGTCGCGATGCAGGTGGCTCACCAGGCGCCCGAGCGTATCGTCGGTCTGGCCCTGCTGGGCAGCTCGGCGCGGCCGGAAACCGAGGAGACCCGTGCGCTGCGCGAGGCGGCGATCGGGCTGTTTGCCGATGGGCGTGCCGCCGAAGTGCTGCGGGCGAACATACCACTGGCATTTCACGCCAGCCGCACCCGCGACCAGGCCCTGGCACAAACTTACCTGGACTTCGTGCTCGCGGCCGGAGCCCGGCAGCTGATCCGCCAGAACCGCGCCATCATGGCCCGGCCCGACGCGCGCCGCCATCTGCCCGCCCTGCAGTGTCCGGCGCTCGTGGTGTGCGGGGACTCCGACCAGCTGACGCCACTGGAGTGCTCACGGGAAATTGCCGAACTGCTGCCGCAGGCACGGCTGGAAATCGTGCAGCAATGTGGCCACATGCTGACGATGGAGCAACCCGGGCGCGTCAATGCGCTACTGCTGCAGTGGCTGGCGCAGCTACCGGATCGCGCATCGGCAGCCGCCGTGAGCTGACCCTGCGGCCTGCGTCAGCCTGTCGGCTGGGCCTGCGCCTTGAGCCACGCCACCTTGTCGGTCAGTCGCCGCAACACCGAAGGCTCGACGAAGTTCTCGACCTCGCCACCCAGCACCGCAATCTCGCGCACGAAGGTGCTGGAGATGAACTGGTATTTGTCGCTGGGCGTGAGGAACACGGTCTCCACGTCGGGCATCAGGGAGCGATTCATGCCGGCGAGCTGGAACTCGTAGTCGAAGTCGGTCACCGCGCGCAGGCCGCGCACCATGGCCTTGGCGCCGCGTGCAACGACAAAGTCGCGCATCAACCCGTCGAAACTCTCGACCGTGACATGCGGATACGGACGCACCACCTCGCGTGCCATCTCGACCCGTTCGTCGAGCGAGAACATCGCCTTCTTGTGATGTCCGGCGGCCACTGCCACGATGATGCGGCTGAATAGCTGCGCCGCGCGGCGCACGACATCCTCGTGCCCCAGGGTCATGGGATCGAAAGTCCCCGGATAAACAGCAATGATCTGGTTTTGCATGGATCGCTCCAGGGAACCGTCGTCAGAACGACTGATGCGCCGCATTATGCATGGGTGCGCCAGCGTGCCGCAGCAGGTGCGCATGCACCATGCCCGCCTTCAGGTGACGCGCCACCAATAGCCCGCATGGCGCCGCCATCGCATCGTCCCATGCCACCGGCGCCTCCAGATAGACGACACCACCAGGACGCAATGCAGCGGCCGCCGCAGCCAGGGCCGAGCCGAACAGGTTCGAGTCGAATGGCGGGTCGAGGAACACCACGTCCATGCTGGCCGCCGGCAGGCTGCGCAGGACGGCAATGCCGTCACCGCGCTGGATACGCACCATGTCGGCCTGCAGACGCTGCTGCACCTGCGCCAGTTGCAACACCAGCGCCCGGTCCTGCTCGACCAGCCACACCGCGGCGGCACCGCGCGAAGCGGCCTCGAAGCCCAGCGCCCCGGTGCCTGCAAATACGTCGATGCAGCACCTGCCGCTCAGGTCCTGGCCGAGCCAGTTGAATACCGTCTCGCGCACCCGATCCGGCGTCGGGCGCAGGCCGGGTCGCGCCAGCACCGGCAGCCGCGTGCGTTTCCATCGCCCCCCCACGATACGCACCACGTGGGTACCGGCAGGTTTGGGCACCGCCTTGGCTGCGTCTGCGGCCGCTGGCGCGCCAGTATCCCGGCGCCTTGCCGGCTTGGAAACATGTTTGATGGCCATGGCGGCAAGCTTAACCCGAGGCACAGGCCAGGCGGCGCCTGTGCGCCGTCAAGCCCGCGCACCATCGGCGCGCCGCCGCGACCGCCTCAAGGCGCCTTGTCGCGCGCGCCCACCACCACCGTCACCATGGCCTGGGGCCGCAGCACGCGGCCAAAAGCCGCCTTGACGTCGGCCACGGTGAGCCGGTCGACCGCAGCGGTCCAGGTGTCGAGGTAGTCCAGCGGCAGGTCGTTCCACGCGATGTTGGCCACGTTGTCGAGCAACTTGCGGTTGCTGTCCAGGCGCAGTGCGAAACCGCCGATCAGATTGGACTTGGCGGCCTGCATTTCCTGTTCGCTCGGACCTTCCTGCACGAAGCGCGCCACGATCTCACGCACCACCGCGATCGCCTGCGCCGCCTGGTCTGGCCGGGTCTGCAGTCCGACGCTGAACGCCCCGGCATGCAGCCCCGGCGAGAAGTAGCTGTATACGCTGTAACTCAGGCCACGTTTTTCGCGTACCTCGGCATACAGGCGCGACACGAAACCGCCACCACCGAGCACATAGTTGCCCACGGTCAGCGCGAGGAAATCCGGGTCGTTGCGCCGGATGCCGGGCTGGCCGATCAACACATGGGCCTGGGCCGAATCGAACGGGATCGACTGCGTCGCAACCGGCTGCGTCAACAAAGCGACCTCGGGCACCGGCGGCAATGGCGCGCACGCAACGCCACCGGCTTGCGCACCCAGCCGGGCAAACAACCCGTTGACCAACGCATCGGCTTGTTCTCGCGAAACGTCTCCGACGATCGAGACCTTGGCACGACAAGCCCGTATCGCGCGCTGATACAAGGCGCTCATGTCATCTACCCCGATGCCTGCCAGGCTGATTTCGGTCGGCCGGGCCCCGTAGGGATGATCGCCGTATACCGAGGCCGCAAATGCCTGGTTGGCAACGGTGGCTGGCCGGGTGTTCGATTCCCGGATCGATGCCACGATCTGTTCACGCTCGCGTTGCCAGATCTCCGCCGGAAAAGACGGTTCACCCAGCTGGCGCGCGGCCAGCGCAATCACGCGTGGCAGCAGGACAGGATCGGTCAGGCTGCGCAATGAAAAACCCATGCGGTCACTGCTGGCGCTCGCGCCGAATGACGCGCCCAGGTCGGCCCAAGCCTCACCCAGTCCGTTCTCGTCCAGCGCCGGCCCGGCCGTGCTGGCACGCACGCCACGCGAGGCCATACCTGCCGTCACATTGGCCAGGCCGGCCTTGTCGGCCGGATCGCGCCGCGAGCCGGCATCGAAGTCGATCTGCACGTCGACCATCGGCAGGGACCGGCTCTGCACCAGGTAGACCCGTGCGCCTCCCGCTTGCGTCCAGTGTTCGATCGGGATTGCGGCCCAGGCACTGGAGGCCACGACCACCGTCGCCAATACGGCTACCGACCAACGCGCAATGTCTCGTTTCATCATCGGTGTGTGACCCTAGTGACGCAGGGCACCGGCGGCAGGCCGGGGCTTGCGGCTGGCATCTGGCGGTTGTGGCAGCAACACGGCCACGGTCAATTGATCGTCGCCGAAGTACCGGGCCGCCACTGCCTGCACTTGTTTGGCGGTGACGTCGCGCAATAACGCGACCAGTCGCTCGCTGGCGTCCAGCGGCAACTCCAGCGCCCAGTGGCTGCCCAGAACCCGCGCCTGGCTGAACAGTGAGTCGAGCTTGTACACCTCCGAGGCGACCCACTGCGTCTTCACGCGCGCCAACTCCTGCGCCGACACGCCATCGCGTGCGACACGCGCCACCTGCTCACGCAATACGGCTTCGACCTCGGACGTTGTCCTGCCCTTGGCCGGCACACCATCGAGTGTGAACAGCCGTGGTCCCCGGCCCCACAGGCCGTAACTGGCGCCGGCACTGTCGGCCACCCGCGCGGGACCCTGTGTCAATGCGCGCTCCAGGCGTGCCCCCCGATACCCGTCGAGCACTGCCGAGAGGACTGTCAAGGCCAGTGCATCGCGCGCCTCTTCAGGGATGTCACCCCCGCGCAGCGCGGCGGCGCCCAGGCCGGGCACCTTGAATGCGAGCACTGTATACGCCTGCTCTGCCGGCGCCTTGAGTTCGACCCGGCGCATGCCCGATTGCCGCGGCTCCAGCCGCGGCTTGCGTTGTGGCACCGCGCCAGACGGTATCGCGCCATAGGTCTGCTGCGCCCATTGGCGCACCTGCAGCGGATCGACATCACCGGCGATGACGACCACGGCATTGGCCGGCACGTACCAGCGCCGGTAGAAGGCACGCACGTCGTCGGCCGTCATCGCATCGAGGTCGTTCATCCAGCCGACGATGGGACGCCGATAGGGCGACGCGACGAATGTGACCGCGTTGAGGGTTTCGTACAACCGCGCCCGTGGATTGTCGTCGGTGCGCAGCCGCCGTTCCTCCTTGACCACCTCGATCTCGCGGGTGAACTCGGCATCCGGCCACTGATTGTTGGCGAAACGATCAGCCTCGATCTGCATCACCTCGCGCAGGCGATCGGACGGGATCTGCTGGTAATACCCGGTGTAGTCGCGCGCGGTGAATGCGTTCTCGCGCCCGCCCAGCGCGGCAACCCGGCGCGAAAATTCTCCCGGCGCCAGCGACGGCGTGCCCTTGAACAACATGTGTTCGAGCACATGGGCCACGCCCGACGTGCCGTCTACCTCGTCCATCGAACCGACCCGCACCCATACCATGTGCACGGCAGTCGGCGCGCGGCGCTCGGGCTTGACGATCACCTCCATGCCGTTGTCGAGCGTGAAGCGGGAAATGGATGGGGGGGTTTGTGCCCAGGAGCCCAGGCTGGCCAGCAGCCACAGGCAGGTCAGAAAACGTTTCATAGAATGCTCGGAGTCAACCAGCGCCAAAAATGTTCAGTTTTCTCCGGAAACAATCCCCACCCGTCTCTCCCGACCCGGACAAGACCGTGTTGCCAGACGCCACCACGGTGGCGCCGGAGACGCTGCCTCCGTCCGTCATCCACAAGGGAACGGTGCGGTTTTCGACGCCGGGACAAACCCAGGACGACCCGCCGGTCGCGATCTCCGCACGCGCATCCTGGACCCAGCGCCTGCGCTCCGGGTTGCGCCGCACCGGCTCGAACATCGCCATGGTCTTCACCGGAACGAAGATTGACGAGGCTTTGTACGAAGAGCTGGAATCTGCGCTGGTGCTGGCCGACGCCGGCGTCAAGGCCACCGCGCATCTGCTCGAAGACTTGCGCCGCAGAGTCAAGGATACCAAGGCCAAGGATCCCCAGGCGGTGAAGGCCTGTCTGATCGACGGTCTGACCGATTTGCTGACGCCGCTGGAGAAGACGCTGGTCATTGGCGAGACCAAACCCACGGTGATGATGGTGGTCGGTGTCAATGGCGCAGGCAAGACCACCTCGATCGGCAAACTCACGCGCCACCTCAGTTACCGTGGCGCATCGGTGCTGCTGGCGGCCGCGGACACGTTTCGGGCCGCAGCCAAGGAGCAACTCGGTGTCTGGGCCGACCGCAACGCGGTGGAGATCGTCAGCCAGCAAGGCGGCGATCCGGCGGCCGTCAGTTACGACGCGGTGACCGCTGGCCGTGCCCGCGGCAAGGACGTCGTGCTGGTGGACACCGCCGGCCGGTTGCCGACGCAGCTGCACCTGATGGAGGAGTTGCGCAAGATCCGGCGCGTCGTGGCCAAGGCCGACCCCACGGCGCCGCACGAGGTGCTGCTGGTGATCGACGGCAACACCGGCCAGAACGCGCTGACCCAGGTCAAGGCGTTCGACGACGCGCTCAGGCTGACCGGGCTGATCGTGACCAAGCTCGACGGCACCGCCAAAGGCGGTGTGCTCGCTGCGATCGCGCGCGCGAGGCCGATACCGGTTTATTTC
>CAZADK010000198.1:0-7620 GCA_964483855.1 uncultured Rhodoferax sp. | reverse complement strand
GCCGCTGGCGCAAGGGAATCGAGCTGTGGGCGCTGGGTTTCGCCACGGCTTTCTCGATGATGTATGCGTTCCGTAGCTGCAAGCTGGCGTGGCAATCGCATCAGTTCAACGATATTTCCACTGCCAACGACGCCACGCCATTGTGGATTCCGCAGATCGCGATGGCGCTGGGCACCGTGATCCTGGCCATCGCCTTCGTCGATGAGATGGTGCGGGAATTGCGGGGCCAGCGCATCACCCCAACCGGCAACGAATCCCTGCGCAATGAATAGATCGCGATAACACTGCCATGAATGACCTTGCCATCGCCGGCCTGCTGCTGGTGTCATTGCTGCTGATCCTGGCCAGTGGCGTCTGGGTCGGCCTTGCTCTGACCGGCGTTGGCTGGCTGGCCGTGACGCTGTTCTCGAGCCGACCTGCGGGTGACGCGATGGTCGTCACTGTCTGGGGATCCTCGTCGAGCTGGACCCTCACCGCGCTGCCGCTGTTCATCTGGATGGGCGAGATCCTGTTCCGGACCCGGCTCAGCCAGGACATGTTCAAGGGGCTTGCGCCCTGGGTACAGAACCTGCCGGGTCGGCTGCTGCACACCAACGTCATCGGCTGCGCGATCTTTGCTGCCGTGTCGGGGTCCAGTGCCGCCACCTGTGCCACGATCGGCAAGATGACCTTGCCCGAACTCGGTCAGCGCGGTTACCCCGACAACATGGTCGTCGGCACCCTGGCCGGCGCTGCCACGCTGGGTCTGCTGATTCCGCCATCGATCATCATGATCGTTTATGGTGTGGCCGCCGAAGTGTCGATCTCCAAGCTGTTCATCGCCGGCGTGTTGCCAGGCATCCTGCTGGCCACGCTGTTCTCGGGCTACATCATGGTCTGGGCGCTGCGCCATCCACGGCTGGTGCCGGCGGCCGACCGCAGCTTCAGCCTGCGCGAGAAGCTTCGCGCCTCGACCAGTCTGCTTCCGGTCGTTGGCCTGATCCTGGCCGTGCTCGGGTCGATCTACGCCGGCATCGCGACCGCCACCGAAGCGGCCGCCATCGGCGTCGTCGGCGCCTTGCTGGTCGCGCTGCTGCAGGGGTCGATGAACTGGCCGACATTGCGCGATTCGCTGATGGGCGCCACGCGGCTGTACTGCATGATTGCGCTGATCCTCGCCGGCGCCGCGTTCCTGACGCTGGCAATGGGTTATGTCGGCCTGCCGCGGCATCTGGCCGAATGGATCACCTCGCTGGGGCTGGGCCGAGGCCAGCTGATCTTCGCGCTGGCGGTCTTCTTCATCCTGCTCGGCTGTTTCCTCGACGGTATCTCGATGGTCGTGCTGACCATGGGCGTGTTGATGCCCACTGTCCATGCCGCCGGCATCGATCCGATCTGGTTCGGCATCTTTGTCGTGCTGGTGGTCGAGATGGCGCAGATCACGCCGCCCGTGGGCTTCAACCTGTTCGTGTTGCAGGGCATGACCGGCAGGCAGCTGCCCTGGATCGCCAAGGTCACGATGCCGATGTTCCTGATGATGTGCCTGGCGGTCGCGCTCATTTACGTCTTCCCCGGCATCGTCTCCTGGCTTCCGCAACAGATGGGCCAATGAGTACCATCGGCATATGTTGTCCGTCATCGCCATCTGCATCGGCGCCAGCCTCGGCGCGCTGATGCGCTGGGGACTGGGCCTGTGGCTCAGCCCCGGCGCCCTCATCCCCTGGGGCACGCTGACGGCGAATTTGCTGGGCGGTTATCTGGTCGGTTTGGCCATCGCCCTCTTTCAGGCCGCACCCGATCTCGACCCGGTCTGGCGGCTGGCGCTGGTCACCGGCTTCCTGGGCGCCCTGACGACCTTCTCCAGTTTCTCGGCCGAGGTCGTGGGCATGCTGGGGCAGCAGCGTTATCTGTTGGCTTTCGGTACCGCGGCGCTGCACCTTGTCGGCTCGCTGCTGCTGACGGTGGCGGGCATGCGGACTGCGGCGTTGCTGATGGCGCAGCGCAGCTAAACGCAAGACGCAAGACGCCGCGATAACCCACGGGAGTCCCCATGCAATTGCGCCACGCCCTCGACGGAATCTCCGGCATCCTGGTCACGCCGTTCGACGACCGGGACCGGCTCGCCCCCTCGGCCTTGCAGCCAGTCGTCGATCGTGCCGTCGCAGCCGGTGTGCACGTGCTGGTGGCCAACGGCAATACCAGCGAGTTCTACGGCCTGACGGCAGCGGAGGCCGAACGCATGGTGCAGGTCGCCGCCGAACTGATCGCCGGCCGTGTGCCGCTGCTCGGCGGCGTGGGCCGCAGCGTGCATGAGGCCTGCGCCTTGGCGCGGGCCTCGCATGCGGCCGGCGCCGCCGCCATCATGGTCCACCAACCACCCGACCCGTTCGTATCGCCGCGCGGAGTGATCGAATATGTCAAGCGCATTGCGGGCGCCGCCGATGGATTGCCGCTGGTGCTCTATTTGCGCAACGAGAACATCGGACTTGCCACCATCGAAGACCTGTGCGGCCTCGACCAGATCGTCGGTGTGAAGTGGGCTTCTCCGACGCCGATGGTTCTGGCCGAAGCCATCCGCCGCACGGCCGGACGCGACATCGCCTGGGTCGGCGGGCTCGCCGAAACCTGGGCGCCGCCGTTCTACGCGGTCGGCGCGCGCGGTTTCACCTCCGGCCTGATCAATGTCTTCCCGGTGCATGCCGTGGCCATCCACCGCGCGCTGGGAGATGGCAACTATGCCCAGGCTGGCACGTTGATCGCCGCGATGCGGCCGTTCGAGGACCTGCGCGCGATGGAGAACAACGGCACCAACGTCACGGTGGTCAAGGCCGCTCTGCAGATCATGGGGCCCGACTGTGGCGCTGCCCGGCCACCCTCGGCCTGGCCGTTGGCGGCGTCGGCGCAGGCGCGGCTGGTGCAGTTCATGGCGAGTGCCACGCTGTTACGCTGAGGAGGCAGCGATGCTGGCGCGTGTCTCCGGGTTGACTTGCCGAAGGCAACTGCATCCGGCAGCAGCAGCTATCAGAGGCGCATGCCGCCGGCGCCCAACAGCCCGATCAACCCGATGACGATCAGGTACAGGGCGACGATGTAGTTGAGCAGTCGCGGCATCACCAGAATCAAAATGCCGGCCAGCAGGGAAATCAGCGGCGTCAAGCCGAGTTGGATGTTCATGGCTTGCCCATGGGCTTTATTGAACGACGATGGCGCCGTTGTCGAACCGAACACGGGTGCCGACGCGCACTCCCGGGTCGGAGGGGTAGTCGACGCTGCGGGTCGCACCGGAGTCCAGTCGAACCAGCACGCGGTGCACTTCGGCCTTGTCCATGTTGTTCTCGACCCGGTTGCCCGCATATGCGCCGCCCACCACGCCAGCGATCGTCGCCAGATCCTTGCCGCTGCCGCCACCCACCTGATTGCCGAGCACGCCGCCGATCAAGCCACCGGCAATCGTCCCCAATATGTTGGGTTTGTCGCCCTTGATCTGCACTACATCGACCGATTCGACGACGCCACATTCGATACATGTGGCCGCGCGCTGGCGCTCCTCGCCGGCGCGCCGGTCCCGGTTGACGGCATCTTCCTCGTCGCGCGACCCGCGCGCAAAGCGCTGACTCGACTCCCGCTGGTTCACCACCAGGAATGCAGTGGCGTCAAGGTCGCGCGTGACGCGGTCACCGCGGCGCAGCGTGTAACGCCCTTCATAAACGCCGCGTCGCACCTCGGTCAGCGCAATGCCGGCCGATACGCCCTGAACCTTGACACGCGCCGCACCGGAGGGTGCACCCGTCATTGCGAACTCCAGTTCGTCGCCAGGGCGCACCCGATCGCGCGCCGTCACCGTGAAATCCGAGATCCTGGAGACCGGCTGCGGCACCGGGCTGCGCGCGCCCAGCACCAGAGACTGGTCCATGGCCACGCTCATCGTCTGTCCGTCCTTGGTCACCAGCGCGGTCACCAGGCTCGCCGCGCTCAGCCGATCGCGGGACCGCACGGTATACGCGCCCGAGTAGTTGCCCGGACGTCCCTCGGACATCCGCACCTCGTCGGTCGCGCCGACGATTTGCAGTCGCACGCTGGCGCCCGGCGTGCCGTTCAACGTGAATGACAACTCACTGCCCGGTGCCAGCGTTCTCAGCTGCTCGACGCCAAACCACTCGACTGTCGCGGTCGGTCGGTTAGCGTAGGCGTCGCGGGACGATTGCGCCAGGACGGGCTGGCCAAAGCCCAGCGAAAGTGCCAGCCCCAGCGCTGCAAGGTGTGAGGGAATCTTCATGGAGTCTCCTGTGGATGAAATGAACGACGGGGCAAGCCTGTGATTTCGCTTGCGCTGCTGGGGGGCACTTGCGTGTTCAGGCAAGTTGCCCACGCGGTTCGTCGAACGTGGTGTCAATGTAGACAAGGCATCGCCTCAGGGCAATCGGACGAGCGCGCCTTCGGCCGTGGGACAGGGACTACGGCCGACGACGCATGCGGATACCCGTACGGTTACGTCGCAAGGCGATCCAAGCGGGTACCGGCGCGTATGCCGGTGCGATCAATCCAAGCGCGACAGAGCCTGTCGTCCTACTCGCCGTCCGGTTGCCATCCGATGGCACAGCCACGCGCCGAAAAACACAATCGTGACGGAGCAGCCGCCGCTGGCGCCGCCGAACGGGCCGCTTCGACCGACCCGACAACGACCCATCATGAAAACCCTGGCTATCCTGACCCTTGTCGCCGCTGCGTTGATGCCGGCACATGCCGCGACCAACATTGGCGTGACGATAGGCATCAACGCACCGGGCCAGTATGGCCGCATCGACATCGACAACTATCCACGCGCGCAACTGGTCACGGTGCAGCCCATCGTGATTACACCCTCGCCGGTAGCGATCTACCAACGTCCCATCTACCTGTATGTGCCACAGACGCACCAGGGCAATTGGGGTCGTTATTGCGGGCGTTACGGCGCCTGCGGGCAGCCGGTGGTTTTCGTCCAGGAAACCTGGGTGCACGACGAGTACAAACGCGAACACGACAACCGCAACGGCAAGAAAAAAGCCAAGCGCGACAAGCGCGAGAACAACGGCAAAAAGAAGTAGCCCAACCGCTACCAGCCAGGACGACTGCCGCAGCGCAAGTGTCCGTGTCGCCATTGCGGCACGCCAGCGTCGCTGCCCCGTCCGATCGGCGCGCGCGTCTCATTGCTCCTGACGAGGCCACCCGCAGGCGCTACAGTTGCTGCTGGATCCGACCGCAGCCATTAAACCCGCAGCCGCCATGAGCACGACCGCACCGCCGCATCGCCCGAACATCATCTTCATCGTTGCCGACGACCTGGGCTACGCCGACCTGGGCTGTTATGGCGGCCGCGCTGCAACGTTTGGCGCGGTGTCGCCCGAACTCGACAAACTAGCCGCCGGTGGCTTGCGCTTCACCGACGGATACGCCAACTCGCCAGTCTGCTCGCCGACCCGCTTCGCGCTGATGACCGGACGTTACCAATACCGCTTGCGCGGTGCCGCCGAGGAGCCGATCGGCAGCAAGACCGCTGGCAGCACCACGCTGGGCTTGCCGACCGACCATCCCACCCTGCCCTCGCTGCTCGGCGACAGCGGTTTCCGCACCGCTCTGCTCGGCAAGTGGCATCTGGGTTTTCCGCCCCATTTCGGGCCGCTGCGCTCGGGTTACCAGGAGTTCTTCGGTCTGCTGGCGGGTGGCGCCGACTATTTCACACATTGCAACTCGAGTGGCAAGCACGACCTTTACCTCAACGACCGGGAGCACCAGGAAGAAGGCTACATGACCGACCTGATCAGCCGGCGTGCCATCGAATTCGTCGAGCGCATGGCGCAAGGCGCAAAGGCCGGTTCGCCCTTTTTCCTCAGCCTGCACCACACCGCACCGCACTGGCCGTGGGAGACCCGTGACGACGCCGATACACCAGCGCAGATCAGCAACAACCTGTTCCATCTGGACGGCGGCAACATCGACACCTACCGGCGCATGATCCACCACATGGACGAAGGGATCGGGCAACTGGTCGCGGCGCTGCGCCGCCACGCCCTGCTGGACGACACGCTGATCGTGTTCACCAGCGACAACGGCGGTGAGCGGTTCTCCGACAACTGGCCGCTGGTCGGCGGCAAGATGGACCTGACCGAAGGCGGCATCCGCGTGCCCTGGATCGCGCACTGGCCGGCCGGTATCGCAGCCGGTGGCGTCAGCGCCCAGCACTGCATGACGATGGACTGGTCGGCCACGATGCTCGCGCTCGCCGGCGTCGCCGCACACCCGCGCTACCCACTCGACGGCGTGTCGCTGGCTCCCGTGCTGCGCGACCCGTCGCACCGGTTCCACCGCCCCATGCACTGGCGCATGAAGCACCGCGGCCAGCGTGCGCTGCGCGACGGCGACTGGAAGTACCTGCGCGTCGAAGACACCGACTACCTGTTCAACATCCCCGGCGACGCACGGGAACGCGCCAACCAGGCGAAACGAGAACCCGAACGCCTGCAGGCGATGCGCACGCACTGGGAAACCTGGAATGCCGCAATGCCGACGATACCGCACGATGCTGCGGTGCACCTGGGGTATTCGACCAAGGACATGCCGCAACGCTGAGCGGCGTCCACCATTTTCACCGTCCACGGCAACCATGACCGTTCAACTCAAGAAGACCGTTCCCGCCAGCGCCATTCCCGTCACCGTCGTCGATGCAGCCAGCCTGCAGGCACTGCGGCCTGCACTGGCGCCGACCACGACTCGCTGGCTCCAGACGTTAGACTTTCGTGGCGCGGCCGACAGCCACGCGCTGGTGCCCGCTGCCGACGGTGAACTGGCGCAGGTGTTTGCCGGCGTAGCCCACGCTGGCGATCCGTTTGCCCTTGCGGCGTTGCCGTCGGTGCTGCCCGAGGGCCGATACCGGCTGGACTCGCAGGGCCTGCGGCTGTCTCCTGAAATGGCCGCACTGTCATGGTCGCTGGGTGCTTATACGTTCGACCGCTACAAGCCGCGCAAACGGGCAGCTGCCCAGCTCACGCTGCTCAGCAGCGCGTCGGCCCAGCGCGGCCTGGTCCAGGCCGATGCCATCGCAATGGCGCGCAACCTGGTCAACACACCGGCCGAACACATGGGCCCGCGGGACCTGGCGCAGGCCGCCCAAGAGCTGGCCAAGTGCCATGGCGCGCGTTATCACGAGGTGCAAGGTGACGCCTTGCTGAAAAAAAACTTCCCGGCCATCCACGCGGTCGGCCGGGCCAGCAGCCGGGCTCCGCGCCTGATCGAGCTCCATTGGGGCAAAACCCGGCATCCCCTGCTGAGCATCGTCGGCAAGGGCGTGTGTTTCGATAGCGGCGGGCTGGACATCAAGACGCCGGACGGCATGCGGCTGATGAAGAAGGACATGGGTGGCGCTGCCAATGCGCTGGGCCTGGCCGCCATGGTGATGGCGCTGCAGTTGCCGGTGCGCCTGCAACTGCTGATTCCGGCGGTGGAGAACGCGATCGCCGGCAATGCCTACCGGCCCGGCGACGTGATCAAGACCCGCGCGGGCGTACAGATCGAGATCGGCAACACCGACGCCGAGGGACGAGTGATCCTGTGCGCCGCGCCGGTCAAGGTTGCCATGTCGATGATCAGATCGGGCTTCGATTCGGC
>CAZADK010000197.1:0-7646 GCA_964483855.1 uncultured Rhodoferax sp. | reverse complement strand
TCCGAGCCTGTGACCGGACGGCCGTCGGTGCCATGACAGTTGGCGCAGGTTGCCGCCAGTGCGCGGGTGTTCAGTTCCTGCGCTGTCTGCGCCTGGGCCGCAACGCAGAGCAGCCCGGCGGCCCAGGCCGCCATCGTGCGCGGTCGGGAGGAGAATAAGAACCAAGACATCGCATTTGCCTCCTGTGGTTGGAATCCGGTACGCGCCACGTCACCAGCCTTTGGCACTGGAGCGCGGTGGAAATGGTACTGCGATTCGATTCTCATGGAGTATCATCCTATACGAATATAGCGAAAACCCTTGGATCGGATCATCATGTTTCCTGCCCGCTGGATGTCGGTCCGTGCGCGATGGTCGTTGCTGCTCGTGCTGGCCGCGGGCGTGGCCTTCGATGGAGCGGCGTGGGCCCAGAAGCCGGTCCGGGCGGTCGCCGTGGCCGAAAACGTCTGGTTCGTGCAGGGTGATGCGGCGCTGGGTTCTCCCGCCAATCGCAATTACATCTCCAACGCCGGATTCGTCGTGACCGAGGAGGGTGTCGTCGTCATCGACGCGCTGGGATCGCCCGCGCTGGCGAGCGAACTGATCGCCGAGATACGCCGGATCACGCCGCAGCCGATCCGGCATGTGATCGTGACGCACTTCCATGCCGACCACATCTACGGACTGCAGGTCTTCAAGGCGTTGGGTGCTCAGATCCTGGGCCATCCTTCGGGCCGCGAGTACCTGAATTCGGAGACAGCGAAACTGCGCCTGCAGGCCAGTCGCAAGGAATTGGCGCCCTGGGTCGACGGGCAGACGCAGCTACTGGGTGCCGACCGCTGGTTGTCGGACGTGCAGACCGAGCTGCGTCTGGGCTCGTTCGTGTTCCAGATCCGCCATGTCGGCCCCTCCCACACACCGGAGGACCTGGTGGTCTTCGTGCCGCGTGTCGGCGTGTTGTTTGCCGGCGACCTGGTGTTTCGGGGCCGTATTCCCTTCGTGGGCCAGGCCGACAGCCGCCAGTGGATCGCGTCGCTCGGCAACCTGATGGAGTTTGCGCCCCGGGTGATGGTGCCCGGGCATGGCGGTGTGTCGACCGAGCCGATGGTCGACCTCGCACTGACCCGCGATTACCTGTTGTTCCTGCGCAAGAGCATGGGCGAGGCGGCGCAGAACCTGGAGCCGTTCGAAGAGGCCTATGACAAGGCCGACTGGTCGCGCTTCGAGCACATGCCGCTGTTTCGTGCCGCCAACCGCATGAATGCCTACAACACATTTCTGCTCATGGAGCAGCAGGGGTCCAAATGAAACGACGCACGTGTTTGATGGCGGGAGTCGGCGCAGTGGTGTCCGCGCCCGCGTGGTCGGAGCCGGCCGCCGTTGGCGCGGTCGTCGACTGGCCCCGGCTGCGACTGCTCGATGGCAACGTCATCGAACCGAGCGACTGGCGCGGCCAGCCGGCGCTGGTGGTGTTGTGGGCCACCTATTGCCCGTTCTGCAGGCGCCACAACGCCCATCTCGACAAGTTGTTCGAGCAAACCCGCGCGCAAGGCTTGCGCATCGTGGGTGTCGCGCTCGATACCGATGAGCGGCTGGTGCGCCAGACCATCGCGAACAACGGTTACCGGTTTCCCGTGGTCATGGATGCCGGCCAGGTGCGTGGCCGCCTGACGTCCCGGCGGGTCATTCCGATGACCTGCGCGATCGACCGGCAGGGTCGGCTCGTGCAGGCCATCCCGGGCGAGATGTTCGAGGAAGATCTGGTCGATCTGGCGAGCAGCCTGCTCAAGCGTGCCGGCTGACGCGCAGCGCCGACGGTGGCGCCGCTCAGGCCATGCGGTCGATGCGCCAGATCTGGTAGCGCAGCGCCGCCAGTGCGCCACAGACGATGGCCACCAAGGCCAGCAGGCTGCCGAGCGACAACGTCGAGACGCCCGACAAGCCCTGACCGATCGTGCAGCCCATCGCCGTGACCCCGCCGACACCCATCAAGGTGGCGCCGGCCAGGTGGTTGGCGGTGTCCTCGACATTGCCAAATCCTTCCCAGCGAAACTCACGGCTGGCCAGCGCCATCGCGGCCGAGCCTGCGATCACACCGGCCATGCTGACGATGCCGATCGTCAACAGCTTGGCCTTGTCGCTGAAAAACAGCAGCCAGTCCAGCGCAAAACCGACCGGCGCGACCATGCTCAACGATTCCATGCGGCGTGAATTCGTGGCCAGGAAACTGGCCTCCAGCGTCAGGGGGTGTTCCGCGACGAAACCCAGGCGGCCGGAGATCCACCACATGAGCACCACCATCGCGCCGATACCGGCGCCGCCGAGCCAGACCATCGGGGTGCGACCGTCCGGGCTGCGCAGCACCCAGGCCAGCAGCCCCGTGCCCAGCACAAGGCCCAGGCCAAGAGCCGCCACCGGTGTGCCGACGCCGGTGGCAGCCGCCAGCAGTGACGGCAGGTCTTGGGCGGGCGTGAGGCTGATCGTGGCCAGGTCCACCGTGGCGACCCGCAACACGGCCGTGATGCCCTTGAGTGTCGCGAACGCGGACATGCCCAGCACCAGCAGCACGACCCAGGCCTTGAGGTTGCCAGCGCCGGCGCGCACCAGGTTCTTGCTGCCACAACCGGAGGCCAGCACCATACCGAAGCCGAACATCAGACCGCCAACCAGCAGCGATAGCCACATCAGGCTGGGCTCCGCGTACAGGCTGTCGCTGGCCTTGATCCAGCCGGCACCCACCATGGCGTTGAAGCCGATCACCGCGACCGCAATCGCCAGCACCCACATGCGCATGCGTGTCCAGTCGCCCATGTTGACGATGTCGGCAATGGCGCCCATGGTGCAGAAATGGGTGCGCTGGGCCACGGCGCCGAAGACGGCGGCCGCGGCAAAGGCGCTCCACAGGACGGCTTGGGTGAGTGGGATCAGTTCCTGTTCGTGCATGGTCGTATTGTCATCCGGTTGCGCGAGCCGTTGTGGCGTGGACCGGGTGTGTCCGCCCGCCACACGGAGATCGACCGTCGGTCCATCCGTACCCGCCACACGGAGATCGACCGTCGGTCCATCCGTATAAAAGCCCGTATCGATACACGGCTCACTACGCCCGTTGCGTGAGCAGGCCGGCGAGGCACAAAAGGCCTGTGCAGAGCCGCAATATTGGTTGTTGCGAATAGAATGGCTTGTATCTCATCGAAGCAACCAGAGGACGTACTGTGGAAAATTCGAGCCATGAAGACCAGGTTTTCGAGTCGGTAGCCGAATTGTTTTCGGTGCTGTCGACGCCCATCCGGCTCAAGATCATCAGTGCCGTCTGCCAAAGTGAAAAAAGTGTCTCGCAACTGCTGGCCGAGATCGACACGACCCAGCCGAACATGTCGCAGCACCTGAGCACGCTTTACCGCTGCGGCGTGCTGGCCAAGCGCCGCGACGGAACCCAGATGTACTACCGGTTGCAGAGCGAGCGGGTCGCCACGTTGTGCCGCGCGGTGTGTACGCAGGTGGCCATCGAGCTCGATGGCGACACGCTGCTTCCCCCCTCAGACCGGTTGGTGCCGGCGATGCATCGCTAGGGTGCATCCGGGTTCTTGCCGGCGCTGCGCCGGCGCATGGCCCGCGGGGCAGCTCGCAGCGGTCCCGAATTGGTCTGCACCATGGCACGCAGGTGGTTTTCACTCGCGCCGAGCAGGCTGCCATACAGCCGTTCGCATAACCGGCGTGCACGTACACCGGGCCAGTGATCGGGCAAGAAGGCCCGTGGCAGGTTGGGATCGCGCAGCACGACGCGCCGGTACGCATGGATCAGCAGGGTCCGCACGATGAAGGCCTGCGCCGGGTCGAGTTGTGCCACCTGCGCCAGCCAGGGCGAAAAGCGACCGATGAATTGGCTCCAGGCCAGCGCCACCTTGGCCAGGTCGAAGACGGAATGCATGATGGACACCAATGGCTGCTCTGTTTCACCCGGCAGGCTCTGCGCCCGCAACACCGCCACCTGATCGGCCACGCCGGCCGCGGCGATGATCTCCGACAACGCCTGTGCATGCATGTGCGGGTGGGCGAAGACATGTGGCGAGATACGCCCGAAGCTCTGCCACAGCAGTTCGCGTTGCAGTCGCTGGCGTTCGCTGGCGCGCATGCCGGGATCGAGCAGCAGCAATGTCCAGTGTCCATCCCATTGCGCCAGGTTGAAATCGTAGATGCGCTGGTCTGCGTGCTGCACCCGCAACTGACCGGCATCGGACAAGCCGTAGTAGCTGCGCCGGCCGACCCGTGCGGCGGTGAACCAGTCGTCGGCGGCCAGCCGGAACGCGCTGGTGCGCACCAGGCGCCCCGAGATGCCGAACGGCGCGAGCAACTCGATCAGGCTGCCGAGCCAGATTGATTGGCCACGCGGTGCAAATGCGTCTCCAAATACGGTGATCAGCAGCGAGTTGGCGCGCAGGTCCAGGCTGTCGCGCAGCCGTGCCAGCGCGGGTTCCAGCGCCGTGGTCCGGGAGCGGCTGCTCATGGGCGACCCCAAAGTGATACAGACAAATCGATTGTATGAGCCTGTCTGTATCACTAAGATGCGGTGTCGTTTCGCCAGGATTGACCTCCATCAATCCGCCCCGACAGGAGACCGCAACCCCATGTACGCACAACTCGTCGACACCGGCGCCACGGCCGTCAGGAGCCTGGAAGACATGGATCCGCAGGAGCGCGCGTTCCAGCAGCGCATCGATGCCGGCATCAAGATTGAACCCAAGGACTGGATGCCGCCGGCTTACCGCAAGACGCTGGTGCGCCAGATCTCGCAACATGCGCACTCCGAATATGTCGGCATGTTGCCTGAAGGCAACTGGATCGGGCGTGCACCGTCGCTCAAGCGCAAGGCCATCCTGATGGCCAAGGTCCAGGACGAGGCCGGCCATGCCTTGTATCTGTACAGCGCGGTCGAGACCTTGGGGGTTGCGCGCGACGACACTTACCGCGACCTGCTGTCGGGCAAGGCCAAGTATTCGAGCATCTTCAACTACCCCACGCTGACATGGGCCGACATCGGGGCCATCGGCTGGTTGGTCGACGGCTCGGCGATCGTGAATCAGATCCCGATCTGCCGCTGCTCCTTCGGGCCGTATGCCCGCGCCATGGTGCGGGTGTGCAAGGAGGAGTCGTTCCACCAGCGTCAGGGTTTCGAGATCATGGAGACGCTGGCCCGCGGCACGCCGGAGCAAAAGCAGATGGCACAGGATGCGCTGAACCGCTGGTGGTGGCCGTCGATTGCCATGCACGGCCCGGCCGACGGGCAGTCGGTCAACAGTGCCCAATCCATGGCCTGGAAGATCAAGCTGCTGAGCAACAATGCGTTGCGCCAGAAGTTCATCGACCAGACGGTGCCACAGATCGAATTCCTCGGGCTGGAGCTGCCCGATCCCGATCTGAAGTGGAACGAAGAGCGTGGCCACTATGACCATGGGCCGATCGACTGGGACGATTTCTTCCGCGTCGTCAAGGGTTTCGGGCCCTGCAATCGACAGCGCCTGGAGGCGCGCAACAAGGCCTGGGACGAAGGCGCGTGGTTTCGCGAGGCGCTGAGCACCCATGCAGACAAGCAGGCGGCCGGCCAGAATCAACGCAAGGTGGCATGACATGGCGAGCAGCCCCGGCAAAACCGACTGGCCCTTGTGGGAGGTCTTCATCCGCAGCCAGCATGGCCTGGCGCACAAACACGTGGGCAGCCTGCATGCGGTCGATGGTGAGGGTGCCGTCCAGCACGCCCGCGACGTCTACACCCGGCGCAACGAAGGCGTCAGCATCTGGGTTGTGCGCGCAGCCGACATCGTGGCCAGCAGCCCCGCAGAAAAGGAGGCGATGTTCGATCCCTCGCAGAGCAAGGTCTATCGGCATCCAACCTTCTATCCCATGCCCGACGGCGTGAAGAATATCTGAGCCCCCAGAAAATGACTGCGTCATTCCCGCCCCCAGGGGTCAAGCAAAGTGGCAAAGCCACATTTGCTTGAGAACGTGGTCTTGATGGTTCCGAAGTTTGAATACTTGCTGCGCCTGGGCGATAACACCCTGGTGTTGGCGCAGCAGATCGGCGCGTGGTGCGGCCATGGCCCGGCGCTGGAGGAGGACCTGGCGCTGACCAATGTCGGGCTTGACCTGCTGGGCCAGGCCCGGCTCTGGTTGTCCTACGCCGGCGAAGTGGAAGGAAAAGGCCGCGATGAAGACGCGCTGGCCTACCTGCGCGACGGCGGCGCTTTCCGCAATCTGCTGCTGGTCGAGCAACCGAACGGCCATTACGGCGACACGATCATGCGCCAGTTCCTGTTCGATGCCTGGCACCAGCACCTGCTGGCGGCGCTGGCGACATCCGACGACCCGCGCATCGCCGAGATCGCGCAAAAGGCGTCCAAGGAGGTTCGTTACCACCTTCAGCGCAGCGCATATCTGGTGGTGGCCCTGGGCGACGGAACCACCGAAAGTCACGATCGGATGCAGCTATCGCTGGAGCGCCTGTGGCCGTTCACGCAGGAATGGTTCGAGTCCGATCCGGTCGATGCGGCCTGCGCGCAGCAGGGGCTGGCGCCGGCAGCGCACAGTTTGGCCGAACCCTGGCGCGCCACTGTCGAGGCCGTGCTGGCACGCGCCACGCTGGAGCTGCCGAACTATACGGGTCATCAGCGCGGCGGCCGTCAGGGCGTGCACTCCGAGCACCTGGGCCACCTGCTGGCCGAATTGCAGTCCGTGCAGCGCGCCTATCCGGGGGCCCGGTGGTAGTGGCCGACGCGCTGGCGTCGGTTGGACTAGCCCGTTCGGCGCGCGTGGCGACCGAGCAGGTGCTGCAGTGGCTGGACGAGGTGATGGATCCGGAGGTTCCGGTGGTGTCGGTCGTCGGGCTGGGCATCGTGCGCGAGGTGATCTGGCACTACGGCCCGGATGCCGCGCCGCGACTGCAGATCGTCGTGACGCCGACCTATTCCGGTTGCCCTGCGACCGAGGTCATCGCCGCGTCCATCCGTGACAAACTCGCGTCGCACGGCGTATCACCGGTCGAGGTGCAAACCCGGCTGTCGCCGGCCTGGACCACCGACTGGATGAGCGCCGGGGCGCGCGAGGCACTGCGCGCCTATGGCATCGCGCCACCCGCGGAATGCGCGCCGGGCGCCGGTGGCAGCCAGGCGATCGACATCGGCGCACTGCTGGATCCGTCGCGGCGCGTGGCAGTTCCTTGCCCGCTGTGCGGTTCGCCGAAGACCCGCCTGTTGTCCCAGTTCGGCTCCACCGCGTGCAAGGCCTTGTACCAGTGCAACAGCTGCCTGGAGCCGTTCGACTATTTCAAGCCCCACTGACCCCCCGCATGACCACCCCCCGATTCCATCGCCTGCAGGTTCAGCGAGTCGAGCCGGCGACCCGGGACGCGATCGCCGTCACCTTCGGTTTGCCGGCGGAGCTGGCATCCGAATTCGCGTATGTGCAAGGCCAGTACCTGACCTTGCGCACCAGCGTCGATGGGCAGGAGATACGCCGTTCCTATTCGATCTGCTCCGCGGTGCAGGACCATCGGCTGCGGGTCGGCATCAAGCGGGTCGCCGGTGGTGCGTTCTCGAACTGGGCGGCGCAGCACCTCAAGCCCGGCGTGGTGATCGACGTGATGACGCCGCAGGGTCAGTTCCACCTGCCGCTGC
>CAZADK010000196.1:0-7658 GCA_964483855.1 uncultured Rhodoferax sp. | reverse complement strand
CGCCCGGCTCAATGCCGTCGCCGGCACAGGCAGCGTGACGCTTGACACATCCGATCCGCTGGTGACCCTGATCGACCTGCACATCGTGCGCACGCTTAGCGGCAAGGCCGACCTGCAGGTGGATGCGCAAACCGCGGCCGGTGACGTCGAACTCGATGGCAAGGCCGACATCTCGGCCGACCTCGATCTGCATTTCACGATAGGCGTCGACGCCGATGGCGTCTTCATCGAGATACCGGGCGGCTCGGACCCAGAGTTCACGGTCAGCAACATCCGCATCACCGGCGATGCGGCCGGCCGCGGCCATGTGGGCATCCTTGGTGTGCAGGTGCAGGACGCAACACTGAGCTCCGATCCCGCCTACAAGATCAAGCTCGACCTGCAGGACCCCGGTACCGGCGCGGCCGACGGCAAGCTGCGGCTGAACGAACTGGACGCGCCGGTGGCCAGCGTCGTCAGCGCCAGCATCGAAAGCAATCCGGCGGGCGCCAATGCCACGCTGGAGCTTGGACTGTCTACGGCATCGCCCGATCTCGGTGTATTGCCCCCGCTGGACCTGGGCGATACCCGGCTGAGCGTCGTGTGGGACGATCCGTCCCTGCCGGCTAGCGCAACGGCAACCACCAGCGGCGGCCTGGCCGGCGCGCTCGAGGCCTTCCTGTCGCTCGACCCACAGGTATTGCTCGACCAGATCGATGCGCTTACCAGCGAGTTGCCAGTTTCCTTCAACATCGACGTGCCTTTCCTGAGCGATGCGCTCAGCGAGATCACCGGCATTCTCGACTTCCTCAAGACCCGGGTCATCGATCCGCTCAAGGCGGCTGGCAGCAACGACGCGGGCTTTCGCACCATCCAGGAACTGGTGATGGACCTGGCCTTCAGCCTGGGCCTGGACCCGTCCGACCTCGGCCTGGCCTACGACGCCACCAGCCATGAGTTGACCTGGGACCTGTCCTTTACCAAGGCCTTCACCACCACGGACACACTGGACCTGGGCTTCGACCTCGAGCAGGGCCTGGCCGACTTCGACTTCTCCACCGAAGCCAGCCTGAGCGGCGAGTTCTCGCTCGCGATGACGATGGGCTTTGACCTGGACGACCTGCTGAACGACCCGGCCAATCCGGGGCTCTGGTTCTTCGTCAAGAACCCGACGGCAGACGCGTCGCTGGTATTTACGGCATCCAACGTCGACGCGGCCGCCCGGTTCGGCTTTGTCTCGATCGGCATCGTCGACGGCACCGCCGAGGCGACCATCGGCGCCTCCATCGCGGCGCAAGACCCGACACCGGGTGACGGGCGTATCGGCCTGGCGGAATTGCCGGGAGCAATCGCGTCGGCCATCGTGTCGCCCAATCTTTTCGGCAGTGGCAGCCTGGTGCTGCCGGTGAGCGTGCCCTTCCTGGGCATCGTGGCAAGCCCGGCAAACGCAATAACGCTGAGCATGCCCGACATCACCGACCCGGACAGCTTTGTCGTCGTGGTGCCCAACCTGCTGGAAAACTCGCTGAGCAGTTTCACCAACATGGATGCCGGCACTCTGGTCAGTCTGCTGGGTCAGATCGCCACCTGGCTCGACGGCCTGCGCCAGAATTTCAACAGCACCGACGTGCCGTTGATCGGTAATGCGCTGGATGAGGTACTCAAGTTCGCCGAGCTGTTCAACACCACGCTGCTCTATGACGACCTGGGTGATGCGGACACGGTGCTCGACCCAATCACCGGCAAGCCCACCGGCATCAACAAGCTGCTCGACGAGAACGGCCAGGCCACGTTCACGACGGTGCAGGACATGATTGCCCGGCTGCTGGTGATTTTCGGGGCCGGCGACATCGTCACCTACGACGCGGCCGAGCAGACGCTGAGCATCAGCCTGTCGCTGGGCGACGTGGGCAGCAACAGCAATTTCGGCGCGATCGACCTGCCGATCAACTTCGACGTGCTTGACCTGGCGCCACTGGCCAGCATCGGCACCAGTGGCAATATCCATCTGTCCGCCGGGGGTGGCGTCAGCATGACGGTGGGTGTCTACCTGGGCGATGTCGGCGCGGTGACGCTGACCGATGCCACCATGCTGAGCAACCTGAAGAACGGCATTCTGTTCAGCAAGGCGCTGGTGATTCCGGCGCCCAATGCCGCCCGCACCGTCCATGGGCGCCTGTCGGCCGATGGCATGTTCAAGCTGGCACGCAACGGCGCCGCGCCGGTCGACATCGTGTTGCCACTGGCCAGCACGCAGGGCAATGCCACGGTGGCAGACCTGGTGGCCGACATCAATGCGGCCCTTGCACTGACCGGCTTGGCCGGCTTGGTCACGGCCAGTGTCGACAACAAGGGAACGGTCGACAATCTGGCCGACGACCAGATCGTGCTGACCGGCGACGGTGCCACCACCACGCTGGTGCTCACGGCACAGAGCGGCAACCCGGCGTTGCGCGAAACCGGGTTCTCCGGTGGCCAGGTGGCCAAGCAAGACATGGTCGATGGCGCGCCGACGGGGCCGCTCAAGCTGCGTGCCACGGTGCCGGGGCTGGTCGGGCGGCCCGCCAGTGACGCCGTGTTCGACCTCAGCCTCGATGGCGTGACCCGGCAGGTCACGGTGGGTGCCGATGTGCTGCGCAGCAACCGCAACATCGTCGATCTGGTGGTCGATGTGCAGCGCGCGGTGGATGCCGTCGTGAATGCATCCGATGTGCCGGTGTTCAAGGACAAGGTCAGGGTCGAGTCCCAGGGCTTGAGCCTGATCCTGCGCACCCTGGTGCCGGCGAGCAGTTTCAGTGTGACGGCCAGCGGCGTCGCGGTCAGCGAACTGGGTCTGCCGGCAGCGCAGTCGGGCAGTTCCGCCGACCTGTTGATCACCACGCGCGATGGCATGCAGCACGGCATAGTGCTCGACGACGCCGTCACGCTGGGCGACGTCGTGTCCGCCATTGAAGCGGGCACCGGCAGCAAGGTCGATGTCCAGTATTCGAGTGAATCGACGCGGCTGCTGCTGATCGACAATAGCGTCGGCTCTGGCATGTTCCTGGTCGAGAGTGCGCTTGGCTCCAACGCCGCCACTGACCTCGGCATCCTGCGCGCAACGGTTCTCACACCCGCTGGCGGCACGCCCGCGGGCGCCGCGGAAGTACCCCAGAACCGGGTCGAGAGTGGCCTGCTGGGCGGCATCGACCCGCTCGATCGTCTGTTCCTGCAGAACACACAGGCGGTTGCCAGCCTGGCGTTTTCGACGCCGGGGGCGGTGCAGGCACATGCCCAGTTCGGCTTTGTCGGCATCGAGGCCGAGGTCGATGCCAGCCTCGGCGGCCAGGTGTCGGTCGGCCTCAAGCGCCCGGAGGCGCTCGAATTCGACCCGCTGGCCAAGATCACGCTGAAGGACCTGATCGACAACATCGGCGACCTGTCCGATTTCCTCGACGGGCCGGAGATCACCGGCAGCGGCGCGCTGACCTTCGCAGTCGATATCGATCCGGCCTTTCCCGGCATCAATACTGCGGCCGACCCCACGCTGACGATCACCGTGAACGATCTCGGCGACCTGATCGAGGGCGTGGATGGCGCCTACACGGTCACGACCTCGGGTTTCGAGGATCTCGCCAATTTCGACAACATCGGCTTCGGTGACATCATTGCCGCGCTGCGGGCCCTGGTCGACTTCCTGCAAGGCTTCGAGGAGTTCGATTTTCTCAACGAGAAGATTCCGGTGCTCGACATCAGCCTGAACGATGTGCTGGCCTTCGCCGAAGATTTCGAAGACGCGCTGGACCAACTCTCTGCCAATCCGGCGGCGACGGTGCAGGTGCTTGAAGCCAAGCTCAAGGAAGCCTTCGGCATGCCGGCATCGAGCGATCTGCTCAAGCTCGATCTGGTCGACGGAAACATCCTGCGCATCGACCTGAACTTCAACCCGCAGTTCTCGTCGTCCCTGCCGATCAGCCTGGAGCTGCCGATCAGTACCGGCCCGATCGACCTGTCCGGCAATGCCAACCTGCGGGCTGACGGCGCGCTCGATTTCAATCTGGCGGTCGGTATCGACCTCAACCAGCTCGGCGATTTCTGGCTGTTCGAGGACACCGGCATTCGTGGTGCGCTCGATATCAACGACACGCCATTGAACAAGAACGATGACGTGGCACTGCGTGCCGCGGCCGAAGACATCGCCTTCAGCGCCACCCTGGGCGGCCTGGGCGCCCAGATCATCGGCGGCCAGGCGGAGATCCTCGCCAGCCTGACGGTTGCGATGAACGCTGGCGCCATGACAAACGGCACCGGCAACAACCGCCGCATCCTGTTGTCCGAGGCGCTTGCCGACCTGGGCAATTCGCTCGAGTTCGGCTTGTCGGGCGAGGTCAACGGCAATCTGCCGGTGTATTTCCCGAACGCCTCCTCCTACCGGGGCGACATCGAGATCGGCGGCGCCCTGACGCTCAATCTGGCCGATGGCCTGGAGGTGACGGGCACCCTGACCGACCCGGGCGCGATCGCCGACGGTTTCCTGCTGATCCCCGATGACATATTCAATATCGACTTCAGCCAGTTCAGCGCGCTCGACAACCTGCTCTTGATCATCGACGGTGTCGATGGCTTTCTTGGCCTGCTGGAGGACACTTTCAGTGGCGAGTTGCTGGGGTTCTCGGCACCCATCATCGGCGACCAGTTCGGTGAAGCCGCCGACGTGATCGGCAATTTCCGCGAAGACTTCATCGGCGGCTTGCGCAGCGCCATCGAAACCGCCGCCGACCCGGACCAGAACTTCATCTCGGAGCAGCTCTTCATCCTGCTGCACGACGTGTTGAACATCCTGGCCGATCGCAACGACGACGGCCATGTCGATATCAACGACATCCAGTTGCAGACCAATGTCGACCAGGCCGGCGTGGCGCCGGAAGATGTCTACATGCAGTGGAACCTCAAGCTCGGCAGCACTCTGGTCGACACCGGTGTTGGCCTTGATTTCGACCTCGGCGTACCGGGGCTGGGTTTCGAGACCCGCGGCTCACTCGATATCACCGTCGACTGGGAGCTCGATCTGGGTTTCGGGGTTGGAATCAGCCGCGGTGGTTTCTACATCGACGTGTCCGACACCAATGAGCTCGAAGTCAACCTCGACATCGACCTCACAGGCGCCGGGCTGACCGGCCGCCTGGCTTTCCTGCAGCTCGATGGCGACACCAATGTCGACGACCAGGGCAACCCGCTGACCGGTCTGGGCGCGACCTTCGGCGTTGACGTGCGCAACAAGAAGGGCGGCAGCCGTATCGCCATCGGCGATCTCGGCGACATTGAAATCGATGTCGGCGTAGCAGCCAAGGCCCAGGTGGACCTGGCGCTGGAATTGCAGCTCAATAGCGAACTGGTTCCCGGCGCCGACACGGTGTTCCCCAAGCTGGTCAGTGACTTCGTGCTGCTGTGGGAGGTGGGCGACCGCGATGCCGGTGTGCTGGTCGGGTTCGACCAGATCGGCAATGCGATCGAAGACGGTCTCAAGCTGGTCAAGTTCCGCGATGTCGGTGTCGATCTGGGTACCTTCATCTCCGACTTCCTGGGCCCGATCGTCGAGCAGGTGCAGCAGTTCACCCAGCCGCTGCAACCGCTGATCGATGTGCTGACGGCGCCGATCCCGATCATCTCCGACCTGGCGGGCAAGCCCTTCACGCTGCTCGACCTGGCCGCTTCCACCGGTTATGTGGATGCGCGCCTGATCTATGCGATTGCCGACGTCATCACCCTGGTCAACGCGATTCCGCCGGCCTCCGAGGTCGGCAGCCTGATCCTGACCTTCGGCGATTTCACGATCTTCGACGAAGCGGGCGGCATGACCAATGCGGTCTGGGACAGCAGTTTCGATCGCGGCTCCGTCTCGACCCCCAACATCAGCGGACAACAGGTCAAGGACGCGCTGAACGGCCTGAGCGCCGCCGGGCCGAGCCAGCAGACGACCAAGTCGTTCACGAATGGCCTGGCTGGCAAGAACTTCGGCGACTTCATCTCGCTGCCCCTGTTCGACGATCCGAGCCAGATCTTCGGCCTGCTGATGGGCAAGGAGGCGTCGCTGATCGAGATCGATCTGCCGCCGCTGAGCTTCGAGCTGACGTACTCGCAGTTCTTCGTGATTTACGGTCCGCTGGGCGTGCGCATCGCGGGCACATTGGGCGCAACACTGGATCCGCCGGCATTCGGTTATGACACGGCCGGTCTGCGTGACTTCTTCGAGAGCGACTTCCGCGATCCGCTGAGCCTGTTCAATGGCCTGTACCTCTCCAGCGAGGTGCCGGTGGTCACCTTGTCTGGGTCCCTGAGCGCATCAGCCGAGATCAACTTGCTGGTGGCCCAGGCCGGTGTTGGTGGACGGCTGGGTTTTGTCGTCGAGTTCGACTTGCATGACCCCGATCGTGACGGCCGGGTGCGGCTTTACGAGTTGGCGAACAACTTCCTCAACGAAGCTAAGTACGGAAGCCCGGTACTGGCGCCGCTGGCGATTTTCGACATCAGCGGCCAGGTCTATGCCGAGCTGTTCGCCTACCTGAAGGTCGATCTCTTCTTCTTCTCGATCGAAGAGGAATGGGTGATCACGCCGCGCATCGTGCTGGTCGATTTCGACATTCCATTCGAACGCAAACCCACGCTGGCAAACGAGTTGGGCGATGGCGTGTTGCGGCTCAACATCGGCGAATTCGCCGGGAAGCGGCTGGAAGGCAATATCGGCGACATCAGCGAAGAGATCCATGTCGAGCAGGTCAACGGCGACACGGTCAAGGTCTGGGCGCCGGGGCTCAATGTCGCCTACCACGAGGCGCAGGAGTACCACGTCACCAGCAGCATCATTGCGCTGGGCGGTGAGGGCAATGACATCATCGACTTCTCGGGCGTCACGGCCAACCTCGAGTTCGAGGTCGATGGCGGCTCCGGAAACGACGCCATCACGCTTGGCCTGGCCGGTCGTGGCCGCGTCAGTGGCGGCACTGGTGACGACACCATCATCGGAAGCGATGGCGACGACATCATCATCGGCGGCCTGGGCAACGACACCATCGACGCCAAGGGCGGCCGCGATCTGGTGTTTGGCGACGACGTCAAGTTCGCCAAGGACGGCCTGAGCTACAAGGCCTCCGGGTTCGGTGGCGGCGCGGACGTCGTGATCGGCGGCGCGGGCGACGACGTCATCGTTGGTGGCGGTGGCGCCGACAAGCTCGGTGGCGATCTCGATCCACGGGACCCCGACCCGGGCACCGGTGTGGCCGGCAACGACATCATCGTCGGCGACGGTGGCGTATTCGTGCTGGGCGCCGCCAACCAGCACTTCAACATCATCCGCATCGAGGACACGAGTTCGGTGACCGGCGGCGCCGACATCATCTTCGGCCACCTCGGCCACGACCGCATCCATGCCGGCGGGGGCAACGATGTCGTCGATGGCGGTGGCGGCAACGACTGGATCTTTGGCGAGGACGGCTTCGACAAGATCGACGGCCGCGCCGGCATGGACACCATCTCCGGCGGCAAGAACGACGACACCATCGATGGCGGTGCCGATGCGGACCAACTGTTCGGCGACGACGGTGCCGACATCATCCATGGCCGCGCGGGCGCCGACCTGATCCGTGGTGGCGCCGGTGTCGATGTGTTGTTCGGAGACGAGGACGCCGACAGCATCTACGGCG
>CAZADK010000195.1:3937-7708 GCA_964483855.1 uncultured Rhodoferax sp. | reverse complement strand
CGCGAAAGCGCGCCAGCGCCGCCCCATGGGCCTGGTACGCGGCGGCCGACAGCGGCTGCTCCAGGCGGGCCTCGGGCAGGAACAGGCCCTGATCGCGGCCGCGTACGGACAACGCCGACGGCCGGACGGCACCCACCGGTCGCACATGGGCAGGTATGTAACTGATCGCATAACCAATGCGTCGATCGGTATTGCGATTGGCGCCCGACGCATGCACCAGGTCGGTATGGTGCAGGGACATTTCTCCAGCGCGCAGCGGCATCGGAGTCCCGGTCGTGTCGTCGAACCGGTCGCTGATGCCCTGGCCACGGCGGATCATGTTGTCCGGCCCGGGCCGGTCGTCGTGCGTGAACGCGCCCCAGCGGTGGCTGCCCGGCAGCACCGACATGCAGCCGGCGCGCTCCGATGCATCGGACAAGGCGACCCAGGCGGTCACATGCTCGTGCGGGTCGAGGTAGAAGTAGGTGCTGTCCTGGTGCCAGCGCACGAAAGCCGGTGTCTGCGCCTCCTTGAGGAACAGTGTCGAGTGGTAGACCAGGATGTCCGGACCGATCAGGTCCTCGACCGCGTCCAGCACACGCGGATGGTGCACCAGCCGGTCGGCCCAGCCGAACAGCAGATAGGACTTGGATTTTTCCGGGAAATCGATGGCCGCGCCACGCGCATGTTCCCAGGCCTCGAGTTCACCCCGCAATTGGGCCACCTCTGCCCGCTCCAGCACCGGCACCGGAAACACGAAACCGTCCCGCTGGTATCCGGCCACCTGATCTGGGTTCAGCAGTCCGGCCATCATGGCGCTCCTTTCGCGTTCCGCGCCCCCGCCAGCATGGCCTCGAGCAGCTCGAGCCGGGCGTGCATGGGTTTCGGATAAGCGGCGCGGCTGTGGCGGTAACCCAGCGCCAGCGCGGCCTCGGCCATCTTGTAGCTGAGCGGCCCCGGATTGATGACCGGCACCGGCAGTCGCTTCGCGAGATAGGCATGCGCCTGGTGCATCGTCGTCGAGCCCAGGATCAGCACATCGGCGCCGTCGTCGTCGATCGCCTTGCGCGCCGCCTGCTCCAGCAGCGGGAACACCTCGTCTTCCTTGCCCGCCAGCAGCGCCTGGTTGTCCGGCGGCACCTCGATCGCGCGCACCGACGCGCACTTGTGGTGCAGGCCCAGTTCGTCCAATGCCTTCTTGTACAGCGGCTTCCAGCGGCTGGCCATGGTCAGGATGGAGAACCGGTCGCCCAACATCAGCGCCGTGAGCATGGACACCTTGCCCGGCCCGAACACCGGGATGTCGAGCACCGAGCGCAACGCGGCGACCCCGGAATCGCTCATGGTGTCGATACACACGGCCGCGTAACCCTCCTCGCCGGCACGGCAGCCGGCCTCGAAGTTGGCCACGTCGGCCAGCACGAAATCATGGTGACTCGAATAGTTGGCCGGCCCGGCCTTGACGGTGCGGTATTCGAACACCAGGTCCGGACCGAACGCAAGGCCGCCGAGTTGCTGCTGGCGCAGCAGCAGGTTGTCCTGCGACATGACAAAGGGCACGATGACGAGAATCTTGCGCATGGGCATTCCTCAATCGGTTGCGCTGGCAGCGGCCGGACTCACCCATTCGTCCAGTACCTGCGCGGTCGATCGTACCCGGCCGAACAGGCGCTGGAAATTGCGCATCGTGACCTCATGCAGGTCTGCATGCGTGGTACCGCAGGCGTCCTCGACCAGGGTCACCAGGTAGCCCCGGTCGGCCGCCTCGCGCGCCGTGGTCTCGACACACATGTTGGTCGAAATGCCGCACAGGTAAAGCTGTTCGCAGCCCAGCGCACGCAGCAGGCTGTCGATGTTCGTCGATGCGAACGCGCCGATCGTCGTCTTGCGCAAAACGTGTTCGCCCTGCCGGGGCTTGAGCTCGTCCAGGATCTCGTGCTCGCGGCTGCCGAGGTGGTTCGCAAATTCGACAAACAGCTTGCGCATGTGGATCGGCGCATCCGCGGCATCGGGCAGTGCCGCACCCACCGTCACGTGCAGCACCGGACGGCCCAGCGCGCTGCAGCGGTCACGCAGCGCTTGCGCGTGCGGCAGCACCTGCTGTTCGATGCGGCCGAAGCGGTAGTCGCCGACACTCGAACCCTGGGCCTGCAAGGTACGGGCCAGAGCGCCCTGGCGCGAACCGGTGGCGTATTGCATGTCGATGATCAGCAGCGCGCTGCGTGCCGGGTCGACCGGCCGCTCGGGCATGTAGGCGCGGATGTAGTCGTTCGGGGGTGCTGGGTTCATGTCGTCGATTCCGGTGTGCCGCCTGGTGCGACGATGCTGGCAGGCAGGGCCTGCAAGTGCGCGCGGTAGTGCGCAATGATGTCGGAGCCGGTCGCACACCAGACGCCGCTGTGCGAGAGCACGTATTCCAACGCCTGGCCGAGGTGGTCGATGCGGTGTGGCTGACCCATGATGAACGGATGCACGGCGATATTCATCACCTTGCCGTGCCGCGCGCCCTCGGCGTACAACACGTCGAACTCGTCTCGGATCTTCCGCGCGAAGGCCTGCGCTTCCTGGCCGCGCCGCCACGCGATGCTGTCGTTGATCTCCATCGAATAGGGCAGAGAGAACAGTTCGCCGCTGCGCACCCGGATCGGCGTGGGCTGGTCGTCGTGGTACAGGTCGCACAGGTAGCTGATGCCCGCCTCGGCCACCAGATCCGGGGTCTGCAAGGTGTTCGACGCAGCGGGCGAAAACCAGCCCGGCAGGCCGCGTCCGACCACGGCACGGTGGATCTGCTGGCACTCCTCGATGGCGGCACGTTCTTCGTCCTCGTTCAGGCCCCAGTGGTATCGCGTGTTGTACAGGCCGTGCGACATGAACTCCCAGTTGCGCACGAGCATCGCCTCGGCGATGGCAGGGTACATCTGCAACACCGCCATCGACAACGACACGGTGACCGGCAACCGGTACCGATCGAACAACTCCATCAGCCGCCAGACGCCGACCCGGTTGCCATAGTCGCGCAATCCGTAACCCAGGATGTCGGGATGCGGCATCCGAGGCCATGGGTCGCGCACCCGGATTTTCTGCGGCCGGTACTCGTAATGTTCGATGTTGGGCGCGACCCACAACGCGACGCGCGCGCCACCCGGCCAGCGCAGCGGCGCACGCCCAGGCGCGGCACTGTAGTCGATGCGCTGCTCGGGCCCGACCGGGTTGTGGGGTTGTCCGCTTGCAGGCATCATCGGCTGCTTCTCCACCGCACCAGGAACCCGCCATGCCCGTCATTTCCATCACGCTGCTGCCCGGTTATTCGAAGGAGGCGGAAGCCACGATGGTGCGGCGGGTGGCCCTGGCGGCCCGTTCGGTGATCGACTCGCCACCGGCCGGCACGACGGTGTTCGTCCAGCATGCCAGTACCTACCAGCGCGATGGCAAGGTGTTCGAAGCCGGCCGCGCGGAAAAGATCGACGCATCGCAATGGGTTCGCCGCTTCCTGGACCTGATGGAGCGACGCGAGCTGCACGCGGCGCGCGCGCTGCTGGCGCCCGACTTCACCATGCGGTTTCCGGGCAGCCCGGTCATGCACCGGCTCGAGGAACTGATCGCGTGGTCGAGCGGCCGTTATCGCCAGGTGGCCAAGAGCTACGAGCGTTTTGACGAAAGCTGGGCCGACGATGGGGCGGTGGTCTGCTGCTTCGGCACGCTGCATGGCACCTGGGTCGACGGATCGGCCTTCGAAGGCATTCGCTTCATCGACCGCTTCGAGGTGGCTGGCGGATTGATCCGGCGCCAGGA
>CAZADK010000195.1:0-3927 GCA_964483855.1 uncultured Rhodoferax sp. | reverse complement strand
CAGGACGTCTGGAACGACCTGGCGCTGCATATTCGCGCTGACGCCAAAGCCAACTGAGCGACACCACCACGCTCTTCGCGTCATGGTGTCGCCGCGGCAAACTGGTATCGGGCGCATAGGCCGTCAGGACGGCTGCGCAGCCGTCCAGGCGTCGAGGATCTCGCTGCCCGTCGCGGCCCATACACCGGCATGGCCCATGATATGGGCCAGCGCCTCTTCCAAGGCGCGTATACGATAGGGCTGGCCGATCACCCAGGGGTGGAGCGATATCGCCATCACGCGACCGCCCTGCGTCTGCGACTCGCGATACAACACGTCGAACTGGTCGCACAACTGGTCGCGGAAATCGTCCTCGGTATGGTGGTTCTGCACCAGGATCGTGTAGTCGTCGATGTCCACCGGATGCGGCATCGCGTGCAGCGTTCCGCCCGCGGCGCGCATCGGGTAGGGCATGTCGTCGTTGACCCAGTCGCAGACATAATCGACGCCGGCCTCGCGCAGCAGGTCGAGCGTGGCCGCCGATTCCGACTTGGCCGGCGACAACCAGCCGCGCACCGGCTGGCCCGAGGCCGCGCGCAAGGTCTGCAAGGTGTTGGCGACCAGAGCCTTTTCGGTCTCTCGCGCCAGGCCACCATGGTGCAGGTGGTCCATGTCCTGGCCGTTGGCGATCACCTCCCAGTGGCGCGCCACGCAAGCCTTGAGCAGGCTCGGGTAACGTATGGCGACGGCGGCATTGACAGCCACCGAGGCACGGATGCCATGGCGCTCGAGCGCCTGCATGATGCGAAAGATGCCGACCCGGTTGCCATAGTCGCGCAGCGTGTAGTGGCGCAGATCCGGGTAGGCGGTCTGCATCGCGCCGGGCGGCTTGAACGGTTTGCCCTGCATGTCCAGCGGGAACCACTCCAGCGCCGGCACGACCCACAAAGCGACGCGGGCGGCATTCGGCCATGCGACCGGTTTGCGCGCCGACAACATTGACCAGTCGTACCGGTCATGGTCCATGCCGTAACGGCGCCGCGCATACTGCAGGTAGTCGTCGGGTATCGTCATGGTGCCTCCCCGACCGGCAGGCTGGCCGTGGCAAACGCGTCGTAATAGTGGTCGTTGAAATGCTGCGCGATCTCGCGCCCGGTCGCCAACCACACGCCGTCATGGCCGGTGATGTACGACAAGGCCTCCTCGAACGCCGCCATGCGGTAGGGCTGGCCCACGAGGTAGGGATGCAGCGGGATACACATCACCGTGCCTGAGTGTTCGCCCTCGGCATACAGCCGGTCGAACTGGCGCTTGAGGATGTCGGCATACCGCCGCGGAGAAACCAGGTTGACGTTGTAGACGATGACGTCGTTCATCTCGAGCGAATACGGCACGCTGGTCAGGCGGCCCCGCTTGACCTTGACCGGGCCGGGTTGGTCGTCGTGGAACAGGTCGCAGACATAGGACAGGCCCATCTCGGCCACCAGATCCAGCGTGTTGTCGGTGTAGGTCAGCGCCGGTGCCAGCCAGCCATCGAGTTTTTGCCCGGTGTGCTTGTGGATCGTGTCAATCGAGTCCTGGATCACCAAACGTTCCTGCGCCTCGGTCATCCCCATCAGATAGCGGGTGTTGTAGGTGCCATGCGAATAGAACTCCCAGCCGGCATCGGCGCAGGCCCGGATCACCTCGGGGTGGTGTTCGCACACTGCGACGTTGAGCGACACGCTGCCGCGCATGCTGCAGCGTTCCATGGCCTCGAACAGGCGCATGAAGCCGACCCGGTTGCCGTAGTCGCGGTAGGAATAATTCAGCACGTCGGGCGTGGGGCGCGCCCAGGCCGCACGCGCGGGGTTGCGCGGTGGATCGATTTCGTAGAACTCGATGTTCGGCGCCACCCAGAATGCCACCCTGGCGCCCCCCGGCCAGCGGATCCGCGGCCGTTGGTCGTACGCCAGGTAGTCGTACAGGCCCGGGTCGCGCATTACCGGCCTGCCCGCGCCGGCACTCGGCCTAGCTGCTCCAGGGTTTCCTGGATCGACAACACGTCGGCGTATTTGACCGCCATGTCGTACAGGTTGGCGAAATGCGGCCCTTCGTGCTTGTCGGCCACGCACTCCTGCGGCACGATGGTGCGAAAACTGCGAGACAGACTGTCGACCACCGTCGCGCGCACACAGCCCGACGTGGAGCCACCGGTGACAACGATGGTGTCGACCTTGTGGAAGGTGAAGATGGAGCCCAGGTTGGTCTCGAAGAAGGCCGACGCCATGCGTTTGTTGACGATGATGTCGCGCACCTGGTCGATGTTCAGCCGGTCGTCGAACTCGGAGCGCCGGCCGCCCACCTTGATGTTCTGCAGCGAGTCAGGCGTGTTCGTGCGGGTGCCCCAGACACCACAGTCTTCACCGGACTCCATGTAGGCGACATAGGTCCATACGACCGGAAATCCCTTGCTGCGAAACGCTTCGGCCAGCGTGTTGACATGGTCGATCTGCCGCGCATCGGTCTCGTACGCGGTGGCGAATTCGCCGACGCAGGTATAGGCTTTTTGCAGGTCGATGTTGATCAACGCCGGCATCGTGCCAAAACCGAAACGCTTGCGCGTCGGGTTGGCCTTGAAGTCGTCAAACAGCTGACGGCTGGTTTTATTCGAGAGTTCCACGGCTGTTGCCCTTCCAGGACGATTCGTCGATACACATGGCAGTCGGCCAGGCTGGCACCCGTGCCGGCCTCGGCCGGCAGCGCCGCGACACCGGCACACCCGGACTCACACGGGCACATGCAGGCACAACGACTGCTCCAAATGATGATGCAACAGGCCAATTGTTCTGTCAATGGGACAAATAGAGGCACAAACAATGCCGACTAATTCAGCGCCAAAGCGCCCATTGCCGACCCTGCGCCAGGGCGCCGCGACAGCGTCTGTCCTACACGCCAACGGGCAAGATTCCGACTTGCGACGCGAAGTCGTCCGGTGGCCACGGGGACACCCTCTCCATAGACTGGGGTAGTGCGAAACCAGACAGGAGGAAGTCATGCATCAGACACCAATTTCAGTCCAATGGCACCGTATCGCGGTCTGTGTGGCAGCGTGTGGCGCCGGAGCGGTCTTCGCCGCAACCGGGGCGACGGCGCAGGTCGGGGCCCAGGCCCGTTATCAGAGCGAGGTCCAGGCCTGCAACAGCGGCCGCGCCCCACAGGACACCGCGACCTGCCTGAAAGAAGCCCGCGCCGCCTACGCAGCGCAGAAAAAGGGGCAATTGGACGCGGGTAACGGCGCGTTGCAGGCCAACCGCGTGCAGCGCTGCGACGTCTTCCAGTCTGAAGCCAAGGCCGCCTGCCTCGCCCGCATATCGGGCCGAGGCAGCACCAGCGGCAGCATGGCTGGAGGCGGTATTTTGCGCGAGGTGGAGACGGTCGTCGTCAAGCCGGGTGCAGGGCCGGTCCGGATCGAACCGAAGACGGCCGATCCGGTGATCCTGGTGCCGATCAAGCCGTAGCACGAGCGGTGGGCCCATGACGCGAACGTCAACCAGCAGACCCCGCGTGGCGAACCCGATCACGCCGCGGCGGCCCGATGGTAATGACAAAGCGCCCAGGGTTGCCCGGTCGCAGGCTGCGGTGCATGCCGGTAGTCTGCGTCCTACGCGGGTCATCGCAACTCGCGTACGTGCAACAGGCATGGCTGCCTATCGCCAGCCAACGCTGCCCCTCAGACACTGAACCTGTCCCAGCAAAACAGTTTGCCAGCGAACCACGGTACCCGCGTCTTCGGTCGCCCCTATTGAAGGATTCACGCCATGTTGCATTACGCCGTCGTATTTTTTGTCATCGCCCTGATCGCGGCGGTGCTAGGTTTCGGCGGCATCGCCGCCAGTGCCGCTGGCATCGCCAAGATCCTGTTCGTGGTCTTTGCGGTTCTGGCAATTGCCAGCTTCATCTTCGGAC
>CAZADK010000194.1:6856-7709 GCA_964483855.1 uncultured Rhodoferax sp. | reverse complement strand
TCTGCACCGTGGCGTCGATGTTGACCACCACGCCGCGCCGGATGCCGGTGCTCGGCGAGCTTGAGCTTGCCACCCGGGATGACCTCGGCCACGACCACCATCACCTTGGCGGTGCCGATGTCCAGTCCCACGACCAGGTCCTTGTATTCTTTCGCCATATCGATACCTGTTGTTTGCGCTACTTTTTCTGACTCTCGGTGACCACGGTGCTCACGCCGCGCAGGCGCAGTGCGTATCCATCCGCGTGGCGCAAATCGGCCGACTCGACCGCGTCCGGGCGTCGGTCGTAACGCGACGTGACCTGGGTCAACGTGCGCAGAAAACGGTTCGTGCGGGCGATCACTTGCGCGTCGCTGCCGCGGCCCAGTTCGATCGACGCTCCGGTGTCGAGCCGCACGCGCCAGCCGCCGCTGGAGCCGAGCGCGAGTTGCTCCACGCCCAGATCGAGCGGTGCGAACATCGGCCGCAGCGCCTGGTACAGCGCCAGCACCTGGGGCTCTTGGCCGCTGGGGCCGTCCAGGCGCGGCAGCGACTCCTGCTCGACCTCGCCGACATTGGCCTCGAACACCTCGCCGAAGTGGTTGAGCAGGCGCGACGTGTCTTCGGCGCCCCAGTAGGCCACTGCCTGGTGTTCCTGCAGTTCGACCGCGATCCGGTTCGGGAACATCCGGCGCACCACGGCGCGCCGTACCCAGGGCAGCTTCTCGAAGGTCTGGCGGGCGCTGGCCAGGTCGAGGGTGAAGAAGTTGCCGGCCAGCCGGGGCGTGACGTTGGCCCGCAGGGTCGGCACGTTGTTGTGCACCACCTCGCCGCTGACGCTGATCGCCGCGATCGAGAACAGCCGGTGGTTGGT
>CAZADK010000194.1:0-6846 GCA_964483855.1 uncultured Rhodoferax sp. | reverse complement strand
GCCGCCCACTGTGCCAGTGCCGCCAGTGCCAGCAGCCCGAACACCGCCAGCAGCACGCTGGCCGTCATGTTCATCAGGCGCACGTCGAACGGGGGCGTGAAGGCCGTGCTCATCGGCGGCCTCCCTGGCTGTTGCGCGGATTGTCCAGCGTGGCCTGCTGCAGCAGCTGCAGGCACAGGTCCTCGTAGCTGATGCCCGCGGCGCGCGCGGACATCGGCACCAGCGAGTGGCTGGTCATGCCGGGTGAGGTGTTGACCTCCAGCAGGTACGGTGCGCGCGTGCCCGCATCGATCATCACATCGACCCGTCCCCAGCCGCGGCAATGCAGCACCCGGTAGGCGCGCAGCGCCAGCTGCTGGATACGTTCTTCCTCGCCGGGCGGCAGCTGGCATGGCACCAGGTACTGGGTGTCGTCGGTGAAGTATTTGTTCTGGTAGTCGTAATTGCCCTCGGGAGCAACGATGCGGATCACCGGCAACGCGCGGGCGTCGTCGCCGGTCCCGACGATGGGACAGGTGACCTCGTCGCCGGCAATGAACTGCTCGCACAACACATCGCTGTCCATGGCCAGGGCCCGGTCGATGGCACCTTGCAGCTGCGCTCGGTCTGCCACCTTGGTCACGCCGATCGACGAGCCTTCGCGCGCCGGCTTGACGATCAGCGGCAGGCCGAACAGATCGGGCAGGGCGTGCGCCTGCTGGCGGTCGTGGCCGGCGCGCAGCAGCTGGTAGGCCGGCGTTGGCAGGCCTTCGGCGATCCAGACACGCTTGGTCATGGTCTTGTCGATCGCGATTGCACTGGCCATCACGCCGGAGCCGGTGTAAGGAATGCCCATCAGTTCCAGTGCGCCCTGCACCGTGCCGTCCTCGCCGAAGCGGCCGTGCAGGGCGATGAAGCAGCGCGCGAAACCCTCGCTGCGCAAGGCCTCGATCGGTCGCTGCGACGGGTCGAAGGCGTACGCATCCACACCGCGATCGCGCAGCGCCTTGAGCACGCCCGCGCCCGACAACAGAGAGATCTCGTGTTCGGCCGAGGCGCCGCCCATCAACACCGCAACCTTGCCCATGGAGGTCGTGCCGTGCTGCGTCATGCCGGCAACTCCTGGGCGTCGGCGCCAACCGCGGCGGCCAGTTCGAGCACGCGCGCCGGCACCGATCCGATCGACCCCGCACCCATGCACAACACCACGTCGCCACCCTGGCTGTTGTCCAGGATGCACTGCGCCATGTCCCGGATGTCATCGACGAACACCGGTTCGACATGGCCAGCCACGCGTAGCGCGCGGGCCAATGCACGGCCGTCGGCGGCAACGATGGGAGCCTCGCCGGCGGGATAGACCTCGGACAACAAGACCGCATCGACCTGGCCGATCACCTTGACGAAGTCGTCGAAACAGTCGCGGGTGCGGGTGTAGCGATGCGGCTGGAACGCGAGCAGCAGACGCCGCTGCGGGAAGGCGCCGCGTGCGGCAGCGATCGTGGCGGCCATCTCGACCGGGTGGTGGCCGTAATCGTCCACCAGCGTGAAACGTCCACCGTGGCTTGCCGGGACCTCGCCGTAGGGCTGGAACCGGCGTCCGACCCCCTGGAAGCCCTCCAGTGCCTGTTGCACTGCGGCGTCCGGGATGTTGAGTTCCACCGCGACCGCGATCGCCGACAAGGCATTGAGCACGTTGTGTTCACCTGCCAGGTTGAGCACCACCGGCAGGTCGGGCAGAACCACGCCGTTGCGGCGCAGCACCGTGAAGTGCATCTGGCCTCCCACTGCGCGCACGTCGACCGCGCGCACCTGGGCGTCGGGTTCGAAGCCGTAGCTGGTGATCGGGCAGGACACCTGCGGCAAAATTTCCCGAATCGCCGGGTCATCGGTGCACAGGATGGCGGTGCCGTAGAACGGCATCCGGTGCAGGAAATCGACGAACGCCGTTTGCAGACGCTTGAAGTCGTGGCCGTAGGTGGCCATGTGGTCGGCGTCGATGTTGGTCACGACGGCCATCACCGGCAGCAGGTTCAGGAACGAGGCGTCGGACTCGTCGGCCTCGACCACGATGTAGTCGCCACTGCCCAGTCGGGCATTCGCTCCCGCGCTGTTGAGCCGGCCGCCGATGACGAAGGTCGGGTCCAGCCCGGCCTGGGCCAATACGCTGGCGACCAGACTGGTGGTGGTGGTCTTGCCGTGGGTTCCGGCGATCGCGATCCCCTGCTTGAGCCGCATCAGTTCGGCCAGCATGATGGCGCGCGGCACCACCGGGATGCGCCGCACGCGGGCCTCGATCACTTCGGGGTTGTCCTCGTGCACCGCCGTGGTCGTGACGACCGCATCGGCACCTTCGATATGGGCTGCGTCGTGGCCGATGAATACCTGGATGCCCAGGCTGCCCAGGCGTTGCAGCGTGACACTGGCGGCGATGTCCGAACCGGAGATGGTGTAGCCCAGGCCCTGCAGCACCTCTGCGATGGCCGACATGCCGGAGCCGCCGATGCCGATGAAGTGGATGTGCCGGATCGCGTATTTCATGACCGTGTCACCAGGGCCTCGCACGCGGCCACGACCCGGGCCGTGGCCTCGGTCTTGGCGCAGTGCCGTGCGGTGGACGCGCAGGCCAGCAGGTTTTCGCGCGTGGCCTGGTCCAGGAATTGCGCCAGCCGCTTGGGCGTGAATTCGGCTTGCGGCATCAGCCAGCCGCCGCCGCGCTCGACCAGGAAACGCGCGTTGCGCGTCTGGTGATCATCGACCGCGGACGGGAATGGCACGAACAGCGCCGCCACGCCGATGGCCGCGATTTCGGTCACGGTGCTGGCGCCCGCGCGGCAGATCACCAGGTCGGCCTCCGCAAAGGCGCTGGCCATGTCGTCGATGAAAGGCGTCAGTTCCGCCTGCACGTCGGCCCGCGCATAGTTGCCGCGCAAGGCGTCGATCTGGCTGCTGCCACTTTGGTGTATCACCAGCGGCCGCAGCGCGGCCGGCAGCAGGGCCAGGGCCTGCGGCACGATCTCGTTGAGCGCCCGCGCGCCCAGACTGCCGCCCACGACCAGCACCCTCAGCGGTCCGCTGCGCTCGCCAAAACGCTGCTCGGGGGTGGGCTGGCAGATAAAGGCCTGGCGCAGCGGATTGCCGACCCACTGCGCTTTCGCCAGTACATCCGGAAACGCGGTGTAGACCCGGTCAGCGACACCGGCCAAGACGCGGTTCGCCATGCCGGCGACCGAATTTTGTTCGTGCAGCACCAGCGGCTTGCCCAGCAGCACCGCCATCATGCCGCCGGGAAAGGTGATGTAGCCGCCCAGGCCGACGACGACGTCGGGCCGTACCCGGCGCAGCACCTGGATACTCTGCCAGAAGGCACGTAGCAGGCGCAACGGCAACAGACCCAGCGTCAAGGGGCCCTTGCCGCGCACGCCGGAGAAGTCCAGTGCCTCGAACGCGAATCCCTGGGGCGCAACCAGCCGGCTTTCCATGCTAGGCGCGCGTGCGCTGCCGCGGCCACCGAGCCAATGCACGTTCCAACCGCGCGCGCGCAACTCCTGCGCCACCGCCAGGCCCGGAAAGATATGCCCGCCAGTGCCACCGGCCATCACCAGCGCAGTGAGCCGGGCCGCCTGCGTGCTCCCATCGGTCGATATCCGGGCCGTGCCGGAGCGCTTCGTACCGGCTTGCGCCGGTGCCTCGTCATCGCCCACGCTGCGGCCGGTGTCGGTCCGCGTGATCAATCCTGACGCGTTCGGATCGATCGCGACGGCAGTGCCGGCGATCTGCAACGCGCCGGACGCGTCCCGGTACGGGTGGACTGGATTCATGGTCTTCCTCCATGCATCAGTTGCCGGCTTTCGATGTCGATACGCAGTACCACGGCGATGGCGACCAGGTTGACGAGGATGGCCGTGCCTCCAAAACTCATCAGCGGCAGCGTCAGGCCCTTGGTCGGCAGGGCGCCCAGGTTCACTCCCATGTTGATGAAGGCCTGGAAGCCGATCCAGATGCCCACGCCTTGTGCCACCAGGCCGGCGAATATGCGATCGAGTGCGATCGCCTGGCGGCCGATATGGATCATGCGGCGTGTCAACCAGACGAACAGTCCAATCAGGCACAACACGCCGACCAGGCCAAACTCCTCGCCGATCACTGCGAGCAGAAAGTCGGTATGGGCTTCAGGCAGCCAGTGCAGCTTCTCGACGCTGCCGCCCAGGCCGACGCCGAAGATCTCGCCGCGCCCGATTGCGATCAGCGAATGCGAAAGCTGGTAACCCTTGCCCAGTGCGTGCTGCTCGCTCCACGGGTCGAGGTAGGCGAAGATGCGCTCGCGCCGCCACTCGCTGAACATGATCATCATCGCGAAGGCCACGACCAAGATGGTGGCGATCACAAAAAACATGCGGGCGTTGACACCGCCCAGGAACAGGATGCCCATCGCGATCACCGCGATCACCATGAACGCGCCCATGTCGGGCTCGGCCAGCAGCAATACACCGACCATGGCCACGGCGACGGCCATCGGCATCACGGCGCGAAAGAAGCGCTCCTTGACGTCCATCTTGCGCACCATGTAGTCGGCCGCATACAGCAGCACCGCAAACTTGGCCAGTTCCGAGGGCTGAAAACTGATGGGCCCGATGACCAGCCAGCGCCGCGCGCCGTTCACCCCCTTGCCCAGCTGCGGAAGCAGCACCGCGCACAACAGCAGCAATGCGATGACGAACAACCAGGGCGCCATCTTTTCCCATTTCGCCACCGGAATCTGGAACGCGATCAGAGCGGCGACAAACGCCACCGCCAGCCACAGGAAGTGGCGAACCAGGAAATGGGTATGCGCGTAACGCGCGAATTTCGGGTTGTCCGGCATCGCAATGGTGGCCGAATACACCATCACCAAGCCCCAGGCCAGCAAAGCGACCGTGACCCATACCAGCACCTGGTCGAAACTCTGCAGTCGCACCGGCGACTGCAGGTCGGCGCTGCGCGCGCGACCCAGCCGCACCGGCAGCCGTTGTTCGCGTGTCCATGCCTGCGGCCAGATGCCGGCGCCGATGGTCTTGAAACTCATGCCGACCCCTCCAGCACGATGCCCTGGGCATCGGCCAGGGCCTGGACGGCGTCGTGGAACACCTGTGCACGGTGCCGGTAGTTGTCGAACATGTCGAAGCTGGCGCAGGCCGGCGAGAGCAGCACGGCATCGGCCGAGTGCGCCTGGCGCATCGCCAGTGCCACGGCATGGGACATGTCGCTGGCATCAAAAAGGGCGACGCCGCAGGATTCGAGTGCCGCGCGGATCAGTGCAGCATCGCGCCCGATCAGGATCGCCGCGCGGGCGTTTTTGCGGATCGGCTCGGCCAGCGGTGAAAAGTCCTGACCCTTGCCGTCCCCTCCCAGGATCACGACCAGTTTGCGCTCGGCGCCCAGTCCGGTCACTGCGGCGACGGTCGCGCCGACATTCGTGCCCTTGCTGTCGTCGAAGAACTCGACCTCGTTGAGGACGGCGATCGATTCGACCCGGTGCGGCTCGCCGCGGTATTCGCGCAGCCCGTACAACACCGGTGCCAATGCGCAGCCGGCGGCCGACGCGAGCGCCAGCGCGGCCAGCGCGTTGACGGCGTTGTGGCGGCCGCGGATACGCAGGGCCTCGGCTGGCATCAGGCGCTGGATGTGCAGGGGTTCGGCTTGCTGGCCCCGGCGCACGCGGATGGTCGGATCGGCCTGCATGGCGCGCACCAGCCAGGCCATGCCGTTGACCGACTCCAGACCGAACTCGCCCGGTTTTTGTGGCAGGTGAGCACCCACGCTGGTGCTGCGGCGCAGCGGTTGGCCCTTGCTTGGTGCCGGTAACATGGCCATCACGGCCGCGTCATCGCGGTTGAGCACCATCAACGCGCGGGTACCGAAGACACGGGCCTTGGCCTGCGCGTAAGCGGCCATGTCGGTGTGCCAGTCCAGGTGGTCCTGACTCAGGTTGAGCACGCAGGCCGCGGTGGGTTCGAACGCTGCTGCGCCCAGGTCAGCGGTGACCGGCAGGCCCGGGCCGGCCATGTCGGCCAGCTGGAAGCTCGATAGTTCGATGACCCAGACCTGTGGCAATGTGCTGGCGTCCAGATGCCCGGACAAGGTGTCAAGCAGTGTCGGGCCGATATTGCCGGCCAGAGCGACCGACTTGCCGGCACGTTCGACCAGTTGTGCGGTGAGCGACGCCACCGTGGTCTTGCCGTTGGTTCCGGTGACCGCCAGGATGTCGCACTGGTAAGCCTGCGCCGTGCGCAGATCGGCCAGAGCCAGGGCGAACAGATCGAGTTCGCCCCACACCGGGGTGCCGCGTTCGGCCGCAGCGGCGGTGACCGGGGCCACCTGGGCCGGCGTCAGGCCCGGGCTCTTGAGGATCAGCTGCGCGGGCACCTGTTCCAGCAGTGCCGCGCTCAAAGCGCCACTGACAAATTGCGCTTGCGGCATTGACGCGCGCAAGGCGTCCAGTTGCGGCGGTTGCGCACGCGTGTCTGCGACCGTGACGCTGGCGCCTTGGCGCGTGCACCAGCGCGCCATGGCCAGGCCGGACGAACCCAGTCCCAGAATCAGCACGTTGGTGTCTTGAGGAATGGCCATCGTATTCAGCGCAGCTTGAGCGTCGACAGGCCGACCAGGCACAGCAGCATCGTGATGATCCAGAAGCGCACAACGACCTGCGACTCCTTCCAGCCGGTCTTTTCGAAATGGTGGTGCAAAGGCGCCATGCGAAACAGGCGCCGGCCTTCGCCGTGGCGGCGCCGGGTGTACTTGAAGTACATGACCTGCAGCATGACGGACACCGCCTCCGCGACAAAGATGCCGCCCATGATGGCCAGCACGATCTCCTGGCGCACGATC
>CAZADK010000193.1:0-7709 GCA_964483855.1 uncultured Rhodoferax sp. | reverse complement strand
AGCGAGACCGGTTGCAGGCACTCGTATTGCTGGTAGACCTCCAGGTGATCCTGCAGGTTGGCGCCCACGCCTAGCAGGTCGTGCACCAGCGCGATGTCGAGCCCGCGCAGCAGCGACGCGGGACCGACACCGGAGCGCTGCAGGATCTGAGGCGACGCGATCGCACCCGAACTCAACAGCACCTCGCGTTGCGCCTGCGCCGTGCAGTGCTGCCCCCGGTGCTGCCAGGCCACGCCGACGGCACGTTTGCCCGAGAACAGGATGCGATCGGTCAGCGCATGGGTGACGATGGTCAGGTTGGGCCGTTGCCGCGCCTGGTCCAGGTAACCGCGCGCCGTGCTGGAGCGCCGGCCCTGCGGCGTCGTCGAGCGGTCCATCGGGCCGAAACCTTCCTGCTGGTAACCATTGAGATCGTCGGTGCGTGGGTAACCCGCCTGCACGCCGGCCTCGACCATGGCCTGGAACAACACGCTGTTGCCGTTCTTGGGCGTGGTCACGCTCAAAGGGCCGCTGTCGCCGTGGTAATCGTTGGCGCCGATGTCACGGGTCTCGGCCTTGCGAAAGTACGGCAGGCAATCACGGTAGGACCAGTCTTCCAGTCCGGCTCGGCCGGCCCAGCCGTCGTAATCCATCGCGTTGCCACGGATGTAACACATGCCGTTGATCAGCGACGAGCCGCCCAACCCCTTGCCGCGCCCGCATTCCATGCGCCGGTTGCCCATGTGGGGCTCGGGTTCGGTCTCGTAGGCCCAGTTGTAGCGCCGCCCCTGCAGCGGGAAAGCCAGCGCCGCGGGCATCTGGGTGCGGAAGTCGAGCCGGTAGTCGGGCCCGCCGGCCTCGAGCAGCAACACGCGCACGCCGGCATCTTCGGTCAGGCGCGTGGCCAGCACATTGCCGGCCGAACCTGCGCCGATGATGATGTAGTCGTATTGCTTTGCCTGCATTTCCGGTCGTACTCTCTGTCTGTAGGCTCAGAACACCGACGCGTAGGCGCCGAGTTCCAGCTGGATGGATTTGGTGCGGGTATAGGCGCGCAGCGTCTCCAGCCCGTTCTCGCGGCCCACGCCCGACTGCTTGTAGCCACCCACCGGCATCTCGGCGGCGGACTCGCCCCAGGTGTTGATCCAGCAAATGCCCGCCTGCAACTGATGGATGACGCGGTGCGCGCGATTGAGGTCCTGCGTTACCAGGCCGGCAGCCAGCCCGTAAGGGGTGTCGTTGGCGCGGCGCACCACCTCGTCCTCGTCGCCGAAATCCAGGATCGCCATCACCGGCCCGAAGATCTCCTCCTGGACGATCTTCATGGTGTCGCGGCAGTCGGTGAACACGGTGGGCTGCACATAGGCGCCACGTGCCAGCGCGCCATCGATGGCACGTGCGCCGCCGACCAGCAGCCGGGCACCCTCCTGCTTGCCCGACGCGATGAAATCGAGCACCTTGCCCATGTGGGCCAGGCTCACCAGTGGCCCGAAATTGGTCGCGGGGTCCCGCGGATCGCCGATACGAATGCGCCGCACCCGCTCCAATACCTTCTGCTCGAATGCCTTCTGGATCGACCGGTGCACGAACACACGGGTACCGTTGGTGCAGACCTGGCCGGAGCTGTAGAAGTTGGCCATCATCGCGATGTCGGCGGCGCGGTCCAGGTCTGCGTCGGCGAAAACGATCAACGGCGACTTGCCACCGAGCTCCATCGTCACCTCCTTGAGCGTCGAGCCCGACGCGCTGGCCATCACCTTCTTGCCGGTGACGGTGCCACCGGTGAACGAAATCTTCTCGATGCCCGGGTGTTCGGTCAGCCACGCGCCCACGGTGGCGCCGCTGCCATTGAGCACGTTGAACACGCCGTCCGGCAGGCCGGCCTCGGAGTAGATCTCGGCCAGCTTCAACGCGGTCAACGGCGTGACCTCGCTGGGCTTGAAGATCATCGCGTTGCCGGCCGCCAGTGCCGGCGCCGACTTCCACAACGCGATCTGGATCGGATAATTCCAGGCGCCGATGCCAGCCACCACACCCAGCGGTTCACGCCGGGTGTAGACGAATGAGCTCTCGCGCAGCGGGACCTGCATGCCTTCGATGGCCGTGGCCAGGCCGGCGTAGTACTCGAGCACGTCGGCACCGGTCACGATGTCGACCACACGCGTCTCCGAGCGCGGCTTGCCGGTGTCGAGTGTCTCCAGGTCGGCCAGTTCATCATTGCGCGCGCGCAGGATGTCGACGGCGCGGCGCAATACGCGCGAGCGCTGCATGGCGGTGAAGCCGGCCCAGACGCGCTGGCCTGCCTGGGCGCTGGCTACCGCAGCGTCCACGTCCGGGCGGGTTGCACTTTGCACCTCGGCCAGCACCTCGCCATTGGCGGGGTTGACGGTGAGAAATGTCTCGGTGCCGGTGGCGTCCACGCGCGCGCCGCCGATATAGATTTTTTGCAATGCAATGGCAGGCATGCCAAGCCTCCTGGGTTCAAAGAAAACATCAATGGCAAAACGCCCGGCTCCGGATGCTCCAGAGCGACCGTGGCAGGTGTCAGCCCATGGCCTTGCCCAGCAGGGCGTGGTAGAGCTCGCTGTCTCCGAGTATGCCAATCGGCCGTTCACCCTCGCCCAGCACCAGCTTCTGGCCGGTGTGATATCGGATGCCGAGCGCGTCGCGCATGCCGATGTCGGCGTCGACCATGGTCGGACGGGGTTGCAGGGCCTCGATCGCATCACCGTCAAGCCAGCGTTGCAGGGGCCATGGTTCCGCACCGCGGCGCAAACCCAGCACGGAACCCTGGTCATCGAGCCGGAACCAGATGTCGGCCAGCTCGTCGAGGCAGGTTTCGCCATCTCGCTGTGCGCATAGAGCCAGCGGCCGCATCAGGCTGCGACCGCGCAACACGTTGAGCGGGTTGGTGTGGGCCACGAAGGCGCGCACGTAGTCGTTCGCCGGATGCAGCACGATGTCCTCCGGTCGGCTGTGCTGCACGATCTGTCCGCCTTTCATGATGACGATGTTGTTGCCCAGCTTGAGTGCCTCGTCCAGGTCGTGGCTGACGAAGACGATGGTCATGTCCAGCTTGCTCTGCAACTCCAGCAGTTCGTCCTGCAGGCCCTGGCGGATCAGCGGATCGAGCGCCGAAAATGGTTCGTCCATCAGCAGGATGTCGGCATCCATCGCCAGCGCCCGGGCCAGGCCCACACGCTGCTGCATGCCGCCCGAGAGCGCGTCGGGGCGTTTGTCGCGCCACTGGCTCAATCCGACCAGTTCGAGCTTGTCGTCGATGCGTTTCTTGCGCTCACCCGCAGGCAGGCCCTGCATTTCCAGGCCCAGGCTGACGTTCTCGGCCACGCTGAGCCACGGCATCAGCGCGAACCTCTGGAACACCATGGCGATGCGCTGGGTGCGCATGGCCTTCAAGGTGGCAGCCGAACAGGTGGCGATGTCCACTTCGGCGCCTTCATGCTCGATCAGCAGGCGCCCGCGACTCACGGTGTTCAAGCCGTTGATGCAGCGCAGCAGGCTGGACTTGCCGGAACCCGACAACCCCATGAGCACGCAGATTTCGCCACGTTGAACCGCCAGGTTGGCCTTCTCGACGCCGACGATCAGGCCGGTTTTCTTGAAGATCTCATCGCGCGACAGGCCCTGGTCCAGCAGGTCCAGCGCCGGTTGGGGGGACTTGGAGAAAACCACGTCCACGTCTTCGATCCGGATCAGGCTCACGGGAATACCCTCCGCCCTGCGGACTGCAGGGCTGAACACCTTGGACGTGGCCCGGCGGCACTCACTGGACTACCCTGCGCTGCGGCGCTCGCGTTGCTTGCACACGCGGTCGAGCATGATCGCGACCAGCACGATGGCCAGCCCGGCCTCGAATCCGACGGCGATGTCGGCCGTGTTCAGCGCACGCACCACCGGCTTGCCCAGGCCGTCGGCGCCCACAAGTGCGGCGATCACGACCATGGAGAGCGAAAGCATGATGCACTGCGTGATGCCGGCCGAGATGCTGGGCATGGCGTGCGGCAGTTCGATGCGCATGAGCAGTTGGCGCCGCGAACAGCCGAAGGCCTTGCCGGCGTCCATCAGTTCATCGGGCACATTGTGAATGCCCAGGTAGGTCAGGCGGATCGGTGCGGCGACCGCGAACACCACGGTGGAGATCAGGCCCGGCACCACGCCCAGCCCGAACAGCGTCAGCGTCGGGATCAGGTAGACGAAGGTCGGAACGGTCTGCATCAGGTCGAGCACCGGCTGCAGCACGGTGTAAAAACGTGGTTTGTGCGCCGCATAGATGCCCAGCGGCACACCAACGATGACGCAGACCAGCGTGGCAAACAGCACCTGGGCCAGCGTCTCCATGGTCTCCTGCCAGTAACCCAGGTTCAGGATCAGCAGGAACGAGAGCACACAGAACAGGGTGAGCATCCACCGGCGCTGGATGCCGTGCGCGATCAGGCCGAACACGACGATCAGCGCCAGCGGGTTGAACCACAAGAGCGCGCCGGTGGACGCCGTGATGGAGAGGGCAACCGCATCGGCAAACGCATCGAAATAGTCGGCGCCGTTGCGCGTCAGCCAGTCGATGAATGTGGCAATACCTTGGCCTAGCGGGATTTTGGGCATGTCCATACAAAGGAGGTGAGGAGACCGGCCATTGGACGCGAATGCATGCAGCATCGGCAATCGGACGGGCCGCGGCAGGGCCCAGCAGCGCTGCCAGGGCCGGGCAAGTTACTTCGCCAGCGCCGCCTTCACCGCGGCCATCGCTGGCTTGCCGTCGAACGTGGTCACGCCATCCAGCCAGGTTTCCACCGTCTTGGTGTTGGCCTTGAGCCAGGTGGTGGCCGCCTGTTCGGGTTTCTTGTTGTCGTTGAGAACCGCCCCCATCAGCGCGTTTTCCATCGCCAGGCTGAACTGCAGGTTCGTCAGCAACTTGCCCACATTGGCGCATTCCTTCACGTAACCCTTGCGCACGTTGGTGTAGATGGTCGCGCCGCCCAGGTTGGGGCCGAACACATCGTCACCCCCCTCAAGGTACTTCATCTTGAAGCGGCTGTTCATCGGATGCGGCTCCCAACCCAGGAACACCACCCATTCCTTGCGTCGCTCGGCGCGCTGTACCTGCGACAACATGCCGGCCTCACTGGACTCAACCATCTTGAACGGGCCCAGGCCGAACTGGTTCTTGTCGATCATCCCCTGGATCAGGCGATTGCCGTCATTTCCAGGCTCGATGCCATAGATCTTGTTGTCGAGTTTCTTGGCGAACTTGGCGATATCGGCAAACGACTTCAGGCCGGCCTTGTAGGCCTCCTCGGACACGGCGAGCGTGTACTTGGCACCTTCGAGGTTGGCACGCACTGTCTCCACGCTGCCGTTGTCCCGGTAGGGCTTGATGTCGGCTTCCATCGTCGGCATCCAGTTGCCCAGAAAGACATCGATGTCCTTGTTCTCCAGCGACTTGTAGGTCACCGGCACCGAGATCAGGTTGGTCTTGGTGGTGTAACCCAGCGCCTGCAGCACCTTGCTGGTGACAGCGGTGGTGACCGTGATGTCGGTCCAGCCCACGTCGGCAAAACGCACACTGCGGCAACTCGCGGGTTCGGCTGCCAGCGCCGGCAGCGAAGCGAGCAGGGATACGGCGAGCAGCAGCGAGGATGTCTTTTTCATGGAAAGTCCTTTGGGTTGACGGAACGCTCGGCCCGCGGGACGGGCTTGTCGATGAACATGGTGGAAGGGTAACGGCGACGCCGGCCCGATGCAACAAAATCCGTCAAGCGGGTCTTTGCACCAGGGCCAAGGCAACCGTCGCGGAGCCACCCGAGCTGGAGAGGGCAGAGGGAAACGAACTGCGTAAGGCAGGCAAACGCAGCGAACGCCTGATCGTGAACCGGAAAGTTTTCCGGCACCAAAGGCAGTTTTGTCAGGCGCCACTCGCCACCCGATAGGACCAGTTTCACCCACATGGATCTGCGGTAGTGGAAGAAGGGGCGCAGTTTAACGCAGACGATGACAACGACCAAATCGACCGGCAAGGCCGCCCAGATCTTACCCTCTCGTAGCGGCCAGACCAGCGTCAACCACCGCGCGCCAAAATATCGGCCCCTGCGCGCCACTTCCTGAGCGCAAGGGCCGATATGGCAGTCAAACCACCTCGTCGCGTAAACTCGCAGCCTGTGCGGGTGTAGTTCAGTGGCAGAACGGAGCCGCACAGGGAAACTTGGAAATTATTGCGAATAACCTACGCCAGAACCTACGCGAAACGAGCGGGAAACTCGGGGCGCCGCGCTGTCCTTCAAGCTGCTGTCAATAGCTTCGAAGTTGAACCCGATGCCACTTCTTCAGCTCCGGCAGCCGCGCGTTGACGGCCAAGAGCACCGTGCTCACCGACATTGGCATGGCTCCCAAGGCGGGCGAATGTGTCCTGTTCCTGCGGTTAGTGTTCTGTATTCAACACCAGCTGGCCCGGTAGCCAGGGGCGACCAGCAACTCATTGATGCTGGCCTCGATGATCCAGTAGCCGACGTTGCCATAGAGCTTCTGCCGGCCTTCGTTGAACACGAAGGTCGGACTGCCTTCGACAAGCTGCCGGTCCTTGGCATCGAAGTCCGCGCACAGCGCTGCGTGGGCAGCGCCACTGTCGATGTGCCGGCGGATGCCGGCAAGGGGCAATGGCATGTCCGAGATCATCGCGTCCTGAATGCTTCGATCAGCGTGACCACACCGACCGTCAAACAGGAACAGGTCATCAGTGCATGCAACGAGCCCCGTGCCAGGGCGCCGGTTTCTTGGGGTACGTGGAAGCAGGTTCTGCGCGCATGGGAATCATCCGCCCGGACTGTCCGCGATCCGTGTCCGCTGCACCGTGCGTTGCCCAATGGTTGAGGGTGTGTGCGTGGTCGCACAGACGAGGTCACGCGGGCCGGGCATATTGAATCGTCGCCCAGGACTGCGTGCTGGTTGCCGTTCCGTTCAGGGAGCGCATGCCGTGTTGATGTCGCTGCATGCTGTCGGGCCACAGACACCAACGAAGGAAGCTACTTGAAGACCAAACTCATGCCCGACACACTCACCCAGGCGAGCCTTGCCGAAATAGCATCGTTCAAGGGGCGGCCCTGCCTGTCTCTCTACCAGCCGACCCATCGACGCCATCCGGACAACCAGCAGGACCCGATCCGGTTCCGCCATCTGGTGAAGGCGCTGGAGACATCGCTGCGACAGCAGCATGCGACCGATGCCGTCAAGGCCCTGGTCGAGCCCTTCGAGGCACTCGCAAAAGACCACGACTTCTGGAACCATACGCTGGACGGCCTGGCCGTATTGAGCGCACCGGGCCTGTTCCGCGTGTTCCTCCTGCAGCGTCCGGTGGCCGAGTTCGCCGTGGCGGCCGACAGCTTCCACACCAAGCCGCTGCGGCAGTGGCTACAGTCGACCGGGCGCTACCAGGTGCTGACGCTGAGCCTGCACAAGGTGCAGCTCTATGAAGGCGATCGCAACGCGCTCGATGCCGTGCCGCAGAAGATGATCGCGGCACTGGGTGACGAGCACGCCGAGCCGCAGACCAGCGGGTCCGGCCAAGGCAGCAAGAATGACGAGATCGACCGCGACGCCGAGCGCTTCTTCCGTGCGGTGGACCGTGACGTGCTGGAACTCCACTCACGCCCGTCAGGCCTGTCCTTGATGCTGGCGGCCCTGCCCGAACACCACCACCTGTTCCGCGAGGTCAGCCA
>CAZADK010000192.1:0-7712 GCA_964483855.1 uncultured Rhodoferax sp. | reverse complement strand
TGGGTTTTGGCACCGACCAGGGCAAGCTGGGCAACATCAACGGCATGGCGCTGGCCGCACGGGCCATGGGCAAACCGATCGACAAGGTCGGCACCACGACCTTCCGTCCGAACTACCTGCCGATCTCGTTCGGCACGCTGGCCGGCCTGGAGCGCGGCGAGTTGTTCGACCCGGCGCGCAAGACCAGTCCGCACGCGGCCCATGTCGCCGCCGGTTGCCTGTTCGAGGACGTTGGCCAGTGGAAACGCCCCTGGTACTTCCCGCGGGGCAACGAGGATATGCACCAGGCAGTGGCCCGCGAGGTGTTGGCGGTGCGCAACAGCGTCGGCATCATGGACGGCTCGACGCTGGGCAAGATCGACATCCAGGGCCCCGATGCGGCCAGGCTGCTGAACTGGGTCTATACCAACCCCTGGCTCAAGCTCGAGGTCGGCAAGTGCCGCTACGGCCTGATGCTGGACGAAAACGGCATGGTGTTCGACGATGGCGTCACCGCCAGGCTGGGCGAAAACCATTTCATGATGACCACCACCACCGGCGGCGCGGCCCGGGTGCTGGGCTGGCTGGAACGCTGGGTGCAGACCGAATGGCCGGACATGCAGGTCTACATGACCTCGGTCACCGACCACTGGTCGACCTTTGCCGTCGCGGGGCCGAACAGCCGCGCGGTGGTGGCCAAGGTGCTGACCGACGTCGACCTGTCGAACGAGGCGTTCCCGTTCATGGGCTGGCGCACGGCCAAGGCAGCCGGCGTGCCGGCGCGCGTGATGCGCATCAGTTTCTCGGGTGAGGCGTCGTTCGAGGTCAACGTGCCGTCCAACGCGGGAGCCCATGTCTGGAGGGCGCTGATGGAGGCCGGCCAGGAGTTCGGCATCACGCCTTACGGCACCGAGACCATGCACGTGTTGCGCGCCGAGAAGGGTTACATCATCGTCGGCCAGGAGACCGACGGATCGATCTCGCCCTACGACCTGGGCATGGGCGCCATGGTCTCCAAGACCAAGGACTTCCTGGGCCGGCGTTCGTTGTCGCGCAGCGATACCGCCCGCGGCGACCGCAAGCAGCTGGTCGGCCTGCTGACCGACGAGGAAAAACTGGTGTTGCCCGAAGGCACGCAGCTGACCGAGCAATCCAAGGCCTCGGCGCCGCCGGTGCCGATGATCGGCCACGTGACCTCGAGTTATTTCAGCCCGACGCTGGGCCGCTCGATCGCGATGGCCGTGGTGCGCTCGGGCCAGCAGCGCATGGGCGAGAAGATTCACGCGGCACTGGTCGATGGGCGTTATGTGGCGGCCACCGTCTGCAGCCCGGTGTTCCACGATCCGCAAGGGAAACGTCTCCATGCATGACGCCGTATTGAACAGCCCGCTGGCCGGCCTGCTGGGCCGCCAGGCGCGCGACCTGCAGGTGGACGGGCGTGCCTGCAGCCTGGCCGAAATTCCGTTTGTCGACATGCTGAACCTGCGTGGCGACGCAGGCGAAGCGCGTTTTGCCAAGGCGGTCCTCGACGTCACCGGCATGCACCTGCCGACCACATCCAATACGGCCAGCATCGACCCACAGCGCCAGTTGTTGTGGCTCGGACCCGACGAGTGGCTGCTCAAGCTGCGCGATCGCCAGGGCGAAGCCGTGGCGGCTGCGTTGCAGCAGGCTCTGTCGGGCGTGCACGGCGCGGTGGTCGATGTGGGCCATGGCTTCACGACGTTGCTGTTGCAGGGGCCGGGCAGCATCGACCTGCTGGCTCGGGGATGCCCACTGGACCTGCACCCGCGTGCCTTCCCGACCGGCGCGCTGGCGCAAAGCCACATCGCGAAGGCCGGCGCCACGGTGCTGTGCCTGTACGCCGGCATCCAGTACGAAATCACGGTGCGGCGCAGTTTCGCCGACTACCTGGTGCGCTGGTTGTGTGAAGCGGGGCAGTGAAACCCGGGTCTGCCTCAGGCCTGCCTGCCATGACCTGTAGCCTGGGCATTGATACCGGCGGCACCTTCACCGACGCGGTGCTGCTGGGCGCGGACCGACAGGTCATCGCGTCGGCCAAGAGCCTGACCACGCCGTTCGATCTGTCCATCGGCATCGGTGGCGCATTGGACCAATTGCCGCAGGTGCTGCTGGCCGAGGTCGACCTGGTATCGCTGTCCACGACGCTGACGACCAATTCGGTGGTCGAAGGCAAGGGCGCGCCGGTGTGCGTGTTGCTGGCCGGTTACGACGCAGCGCAGATCAAGTCCAGCGGCCTGGTCGAGTTGCTGGGTGCCGAGGCGATCGTATCGCTGCCCGGCGGCCACGATGCGGGTGGTTTCCCGCTGGTGCCGATCGACGAGACTCTGAGCCGCGAGGCGATCGCGCGCCAGGCGCCCCGGGTTTCCGCGTTCGCCATCTCCGCCAGCTTCGGCGTGCGCAATCCCGAACACGAGCGGCAGTTGCGTGCGCTGGTCGAGGATCTGTGCGACAAGCCGGTGACCTGTGGCCATGAACTCGCCTCCAGCCTGGGCGCGCCGCGCCGCGCGCTGACGGCGGCGCTCAACGCCCGCATGGTCTCGCATGTGAAGGCGCTGATCGATGCGGTGCGCAGCACCCTGGCGCGGCACCGGATCGATGCGCCGCTGATGATGGTCCAGGGCGACGCAACGCTGGTCACGGTCGCGCGGGCGCTCAAGCGCCCGGTCGGCACGGTGTTGTCCGGCCCCGCGGCCAGCGTGCTGGGCGCCTGCGCATTGAGCGGGCATGCGGATGCGATCGTCGCCGACATGGGCGGCACCACGACCGATATCGCGGTGGTTCGCGGCGGCCGGCCCGAATTGAGTTTCGACGGCGCGATGGTCGGCCAGTGGCGCCCGATGGTCGAGGCGGTCAAGGTCTATGCGATCGGGCTGGGCGGCGACAGCGAGGTGCGTTTCGGCGGCGGCGAGGGCCTGGTGATCGGCCCGCGCCGGGTGTTGCCGTTGAGCTTGCTGGCCCATACCCATCCCTGGGTGTTGCCGGTGCTGGCACGCCAGCAGGGCGAGTCGCCCCATGCCAGCCAGATCCGTTTCGCACAACGCTTGCAGGCCGATGCGGCGATGGTGTCGCGTCTGTTGCCGGACGAGGCCATGGCCTGGCAACGCCTGGCCGAGGGCCCGGTGGATCTGGAGCGTGCCAACATGGAGGACCGGGTGCTGGCCAAGGCCATCGCCCGGCTTGAACGCAAGGGGCTGGCGATCTACAGCGGCTTCACGCCCAGCGATGCGGCCCATGTGCTGGGACTGTCCACGCACTGGAACACCGAGGCGGCGGTGCTGGGCGCGCGGATCTGGGCGCGCCAGATGCGCCATTTGTACGGCCTGGGCACCTGGGTTCAAGGTGATGCCGTCGCGCCATCGCGCCAGGTGGTGGACAAGGTGATCGCCACCATCCACCAGAAGCTGATCGAGGCCGGCCTGAACGACGCCGGCCAGATGAACGAGGCCAACGCCGGCAAGGTCGCCAACTTGCTGGTGGCGATGACGCTGCAAGGTGCCGCGGCCGATGCAGGCGGCGGGGCCGCCGCGGCATCGGTGTTCAGCCTGCGTTTCGCTCCCCGGATGCCGCTGGTGGCCGTCGGCGCGCCGGCGTCCATCTACTACCCGACGGTTGCGCGGGGCCTTGGCATGGCACTGGAGTTGCCGCCCTTCGCCGCGGTGGCCAATGCGGTGGGCGCCGTGCTGGGCCGCGTCTCGCAGCGGGTGCATGTGACGGTGACACAACCGGTGCGCGGCGTGTTCCGGGTGTTCACGCCCACCGGTCCGCGCGACTTCGACACGCTGGCGCCAGCCATCGCCCATGCGCGGCAATTGGCCAGCGTCGACGCGCTGGCCCAGGCGCTGGACGCCGGCGCCGCCCATGCCAGCGTGGTACTCAGCCAGCGCGACAACCAGGTGTTCAACGATATCGACGGCAACATGTTTTTCGAAGCCCGGGTCACTGCCACCGCCTCCGGTCCGCCGGTGGGGCGTACAGAACTGGCGCGAAGGCAGATGCAGGACCATGCCGACGACCGCATCGCGCAGCGCGCTTGAGCGCGCACTGGCCTCGCACGGATTGCGCCTGTGCGGCGGCTGGATCCCTGCGCCGCGCGATACGCTGGCGGGTTTGCCGGCCGGGTCCGGCGCGGCGGTGGTCTGGATGGTGGGACAGGTCGGCTCCGAGTGCTGGGCCGCCTTTTCCAACTCCCGGTTTTTCGCGGACGGCTTGCCGGATCCGATGGACCGCTGGAGCAAGTCCATCGGTGATGCCCTGGCACACGCGCATGGCGGCATGGCGGTCTATCCGTCTGACGGCCCCCCGTATGCACCGTTCCAGCAATGGGCCCGGCGCGCCGAGCCGCTGCAGGCCAGCCCCTTGCTGCTGCAGATCCATCCGAGGTGGGGACTCTGGCATGCGTATCGGTTTGCGCTGGTCTTGCCCGACCTGGTCGCAGCGGATGCCCAGAGCCTGTCGGCAGCGGATGCCCAGAGCCTGTCGGCAGCGGCGCCCGCTCGTGTTGCCGCTGACATCTGCCTGTCCTGCGATGGTCAGCCCTGCCTGCGGCGGTGTCCGGTCGGGGCGTTCAGCGACGGCGGTTACGACGCCAACGTCTGCACCGGACATCTGCACCAGCCGCAGGGGCGTGACTGCATGTCGGGCGGTTGTCTGGCGCGGCGCGCCTGCCCGGTCGCACCCGATCTGCAATACCAACCGGCCCATGCGGCGTTCCACATGCGGGCATTTGCCGGTCTCCGGTGGCCTGGGCCTGCTGGTCGCCTTGGCTGAACGCCCCGCCTAAAATCGCTGCGGAACAGAACGAAATGGCCCACGACCACGATCACGGCCAGGCCCCTATCGACCTTGCCTCCGGCGACAAGCGCGTCGCCGTCGCCATCTGGGCGAACGGGATCCTCACCATCGCCCAGATCGTTGGCGGCATCTTCGCAGGCAGTCTCGCTCTGATCGCGCACGCGCTGCACAACTTCTCCGACATGGCGTCGCTGGTCATCGCTTTTGCCGCGCGCAAGATCGCCAGGCGCCCCGCTGACGCCCGCATGACATTCGGCTACGGCCGGATCGAGATTGTGGCGGCACTGATCAACTACACCACTCTCATCATCGTCGGCGTCTACCTGATCTACGAAGGCGGGATGAGAATGTTCGACCCGCCAGAAGTCCAAGGCTGGTGGGTCGTCATTCTGGGCAGCCTGGCGCTTGTCGTCGATGCGCTGACGGCACTCCTCACCTATTCAATGCAGAAAGGCAGCGTGAACAGCCGCGCGCTGTTCCTGCACAACCTCAGCGATGCGCTCGCCTCGGTCGCCGTCATCATCGGCGGCGCGCTGATCATCCTCCACGATATCCGCTGGGTCGATCCCGCGATCACGATCCTGATCGCGCTCTACATCCTCTATCTCGCGGCGACCGAGATTGGCGACCCGATCCGCACGCTGATGCTGGGCAGTCCACCCGACCTCGATTGCCCCGACGTCATCGACACGATGCGCGGCATCGATGGCGTGGCCGACGTCCATCACGTTCATCTGTGGCAGATGCAGGAGCATGAGGTGGCGCTCGACTGCCATGTCGTGTTGACGCACGAGGCCTGGACGGATATCGAAGCAATCAAGTCGATGATCAAGGGAGCGCTGTCCGAGCGTTTCGGCATCACCCATTCGAGCCTGGAGTTCGAACACGCCGATCGCGCACATGAGGGCGCGGACCTTTACGGGCATGGTTCGGCAGGAACGCGGAACGACCATCTGCATTGAACCCGCAAACCCCCACCGACCGTCGTGGCATGCGGTGCGGACGCGGCCCGGTCAGGGGAACGTACCTGTCACCATGGAAAAGACGCCAGAGAAAATCTCCATGACGGTGCCGGTCACGATGGAGTCAAACGCCGGGTCCGGCTACCGGCTGCACTTTGTCATGCCCTCGAAGTACACCATGCAGACCTTGCCCAAGCCAGCAGATCCGCGCGTGTCCCTGCGCGAAATGCCTGCACGGCGGATGGCGGCCATACGCTTCTACAAGTTCAGTACTGAGGCCACGATAGCTGCTGCAGAGCTGGCTGGCGCAGCAAGGCATCAAAGCGACGGGAAAGCCCCAGTTTGCCCGCTACGACCCGCCGTTTGTTCCGCCGCTGCCGCGGCGCAGCGAGATATTGATCGCGGTGGAGTAGGCACGGGTCAGTTGGCGCCGGATTTCGCCCCAAAGCATGCACGACATAGCCGCCAGGTCAGGCCAGCGGCGGCAAGGCCGCAGAGCCCGGTGACCGTGGCCGCCATCGGAGCGCCCAACTGCTGTGCGAGCCATCCCATCGCAAAGAAGCCCAGCGGCGCCACGCCGATGCACATGGTCAGCAGCCCCAGGGCCTCCGGTCGTCGATCCGCAGGTGCCGCTGCATAGACCAGGGTCGCCTGCATCACGGCGAAGCCCGATTGCGCGACGCCGATTGCCAGCAACACGGCAGCGGTCAGCCAGGTGTTCCAACTCCAGCCGAGGGCGATCTGCAGGACGAGGAAGAGCAGGACCGCTCCGAGATACAACTGCCCCTGACGCAAGCGAGCGGCGAACGAGGTGAGCACGAGCGCGCCGAGCAGTGAGCCGACGCCGTCGATACTGGCCAGCAGGCCGACGCCCTGCGCGTCGAGGTGCAACCGGACCTGGCCGATGACCGGAATCATGCTCAGCACCGGCCAGGCAAACAGGTTGAACAGGATCGTGATCCACAAGGTCGCCCGCAACGCGGGCGATTCGCGTGCGGCGTGAAAACCGCGGACCAGCAGCTCGCGCAGCGTGGGCCGGGCTGCATCCGGCGTCACCGCCTGGTGCGACAGACCGGCCAGCGCGGCGAGCACCGGCAGGTAGAAGACGGTTGTGAAAATCAACACGGCGGTCAGCCCGCCGCGCGCCAGCAACAAGCCGCCCAGACCGGGGCCGATCAGCCGGCAGGCGTTGGAGGCCACGGCATCCAGGGACATGGCCCGGACGAGCCTTGCGTGCCCTGCGATGTCGCCCATCAGGCTGCGGCGCATCGGCAAGTCGCCCGCCCAGACAACGCCGTTGATGAAGCTGGCCAACGCCAGGTGCCAGACCTCGACCACGCCCAGCAGGGAGAGAATCAGCAGCAGCGAACTGGTGGCCAACAAAATGGCATGTGTCGCGAACAGCACGCTTCGACGGGATCGGCGCGTGGCCATCGCGCCGAGTGTCAGGCCGAACAGCGACAACGGCAGCAGGCGCAGCATCATCAGACTGGCCACCCACAGTGCGGACTGCGTGCGCTCGTAGGTGTACACCGCAAAGGCCAGGATCTCGACCCAGCGAAGCAGCGACATGAGCATGCCCACCGCCCACAAGCGGCGCAGCTGCGGGTCGCGCAGGATGGGCAGCGGTTCGACCGGCGTCATGGCGGGTGGGGTTGGGCGGTTCAAGGCGGGCTCGGTATCGCAGCGCGGATGCGCGTTGATGGAGTCTGGCGGGGATCGGGTGATTTTCGCTCAAGACCAGGGGAGCCTTTGGGGTCGAGTCTCGGTGCGGCAGCTTCGGCGCCCCGTCTTTGCGCCCGGCAACCTCGATGCGCCGCATCGAAAAAAAGCCGGAACAAGATGGATCCTCGACGGGGTGGGCGGCGAACCATGAACTGCCGGCACCGGGACCGTCGCACGGCTAGAACACCGACTTCAAGAAAATCGATTGCAGGCAACCGTCACGATCGCGTT
>CAZADK010000191.1:0-7718 GCA_964483855.1 uncultured Rhodoferax sp. | reverse complement strand
CACCAGGACCCGTACTCATCGCTCGATCCCTTGATGCGCATCGACCGCATCCTCGCTGCGCCGCTGCATTACGTGCTCAAACTGGACGGCGCTGCCCGCCGGAGAGTTCATGCGGATAGGCCAGCCGGTGCGAGGCATTCAGCCCGACCTCCTCGAGCAGCGCCACCATGCGTTTCTCGGTGGCGCAGGCATCGAGCCCGAGCACGTACCGCAGAGGCGCAGCGAGCACGCGGTCGATGCGCATCAGCGGGTCAAGCGACGAATACGGGTCCTGGTGCACGATCTGCATGCGGCGCCGAAATGCCCGAAGTGCCCTGGCACTCAAGGCTCTCACGTCGACGCCGTCGAACATCACCTGTCCGCCAGTCGGCTCCACCAACCGCATCAAGCAGCGCGACAGGGTGCTCTTGCCACAGCCCGACTCGCCAACGAGTCCGAGCGTCTCGCCAGCCCGGATGCAAAAGCTCACCCGATCGACTGCGGCAAACGGCGCGCCACCCGGGCCACGGGCTCGGTACATCTTGAGCAGTTCGGTGACCTCCAGCATCACCAGCCGTCCTCGTATTGCAGGCAACGGGCTCCGCGGCCGGATTCCAGCGCGCTCCACAGCGGTGTGCGCCGGGTGCACGCGGGTCTCGCCAGGGCGCAGCGTTCGGCGAACGCGCAACCTTCGTAGGTACTCCCTGGCGCCGGCAACTGGCCGGGAATGTCGCGCAACAGTGTTTTCGACGCGACTCCCGCAACGCCGGGACTGGCCGCGATCAGTGCCGCGGTGTAGGGATGGCGCGCATCGGCAAACACCTGAGCGGCAGGTGCGACTTCCACCACGCGACCGGCATACATGACCATGACTCGGTCGCAGCGGCCCCCGATCACAGCCAGATCATGCGAGATCAGCAGTAGGGCGAGACCCCGCTCCCGACGCAACGTGTCCAGCAAGTCCAGGATCTGGCTGGCGATACGCGCGTCGAGCGCCGTGGTGGGCTCATCGGCGATCAGTACCACCGGTTCACCTGCCAGCGCCATCGCGATCATGGCGCGTTGTTGCATGCCACCGGAGAGCTCGTGCGGATAGGCGCGCGTGACCCGCTCAGTGTCGGTGAGCCCGACTTCGACCAGCAACTTGCGCAGTTCGGCATCTTGCTTGGCGCCAGTCAGTCCGCGGTGCAGGCGCAGCGACTCGCCGATCTGGCGGCCGATGCGCATGACCGGATCCAGGCAGGCACCGGGCTCTTGAAAGATCATGCCCACGGCGCCGCCGCGGATCTTGCACAAGGCATCCTCCGACGCACCGACCAAGTCCTGCCCGAGCAGGCGTACGCTGCCGCCACCAACCCGTGCACCGCGCGGCAGCAGCCCCATAATGGCTAAAGCGGTCATCGATTTCCCGCAACCAGACTCCCCTACCAGGCCCAGCGCCTCGCCCGGGCTGACTGCCAGCGAGACATGGTCGAGCACGGTTACGCCACGGATATCGACGCTCAGATCTTCCACAGCGAGTGCAGGGCTGCTCCGGCTCATGAGGAAACGCCGGGCCGCCCCAAGTTTCCTCGCACCCCCTCGGGGGGCCTGGCGAAGCCAGGGTTGGGGGCACTCACAGGAATCGCTCCCCGACGTCGAACACGTCGCGCAGACCATCGCCCAGGAAGTTGAAGGCAAGTACGGCCAGCGTGATCGCGATACCAGGCGCAAGCACGGTCCAGGGTGCGAGCTGGAACGCGCTCATGGACGTCTGCAGGTCACCGCCCCAGCTCGGTGCGGGTGGCGGCAGGCCAAGACCCAGAAAGCTCAACGAGGCTTCGGCCAGTATGGCGAATGCCACCGACAGCGCCGCCATGATCAGGACCGGCTGGAAACAATGCGGAAGGACGTGCATCACCATGATGCGTCCGCTCCCGAGCCCGCTGCCCTGTGCCGCCTCGATGAACGGTAGCTGGGCGACACTGAGCGCCTTGGCGCGCGCCATGCGCGCGAAAAACGGGGTGAGCACCAGGCTTAGCGCCAGTACGACGCTGAGCAGGCCATCGCCCATCACCATTTTGGTGACAATGGCCAGCAGAATCACGGGAAACGGCAGTAAAAGGTCGATCCCGCGGCTGATCAACCAATCGGTTTTGCCGCCGATGTAACCGGCAAAGGCCCCCAGCGGAACGCCGAGCAGCACGGCGGCGAGTGTTGCCATCAGCCCGACGGCAAGTGACATGCGTCCGCCATGCAGCGTGCGACTGAGCACGTCGCGCCCCAGGGCATCGCCCCCGAGCAGGTAAGCACCATCCGGTGGCGCGAACGACGCCGCGGCATCGAGATGATCATAGGCGCGCGGGGAGACCCATCCGGCACCCACCGTGAGAACCAGCAGCACGAGGATCAGCAGGCTGCTGTAGCGGACTTTGCGATTGACTGCAACCCGGTGCCACAGGTTGGCTCGTCGGGTCACGGGCGGCGTACTCATGCGGTCACGGCCCCGGAGCCGAGGCGGATACGTGGATCGAGCCACAAGTAAAGCAGATCGACGATCAGGTTGGCTACAAGAAAGATCGTGGCCACCACCAGGATGAAGCCCTGTACCGACGGGTAGTCGCGGGCCAGCACGGCATTCAGGCCGTAGGCACCGACACCGGGAATGACAAACAGCTTCTCGACGACCACCGCCCCGGCAACAAGGTATCCGATCTGCAGTCCGATCACGGTGACCACCGGTATCAATGCGTTGCGCACTCCGTGTGCGAACAGAGTAGCCTTGCGGCTGAGGCCCTTGGCCAGCGACGCACGGATGTAGGGTCGGCCAAAAACCTCGAGCAAGGAACCGCGCATCAGGCGACAGATCACGGCCGCCCGCGGTAGGCCCAATGCCAGGGCCGGCAGGACCATGTGCGCGAAATGTTCGGCGGACCATGCAAATGGCTCGAACCCGGTGGCGGGGAACACGCGCCAGTGCAGCGAAAATCCGAGCATGAGAAGGGCGCCGACAAAGAACTCCGGCAGGGAAATGCCGAACAGGGTTGCCGTGAGCAAGGCGTGGTCGGTCGCCCGGCCATAGCGCCATGCGGACCAGATGCCCGCGCCAAGGCCCACCGGTAAGGCGACCAGCAGCGCAAGGAATATCAGTTCGAGCGTCACCGGTATCCGGCGCAGCAGCTCGCCCGCCACTGGCAATTGGGTCAGCACGGAGTAGCCCAGGTCACCTTGGAGCAGTTGCCAAAACCATATGCCAAACTGCTGCAGCAAGGGCAGATCAAGCCCGTACTGCGCGCGCAGGCGATCGTAATCCGCCTTCTCATAACTAGTGCCGAGCCAGTTCAGGATGGGGTCACCCGGCACCAACCGCATGACAAAAAAAACGATTGCCGCAACCACCAGCAAGGTGGCAACCGCCGTCGCAATACGCGCCAGTGCGCTGGACATCGAACCCTCGCCCAATGGCTCAAGCTGTCAAGGGGCCAGCCAGACTTCGTCGAAGTAAGTCACGTTGTAGGGCAGATGGACATACCCTTTGACCTTGGAAGACATGACCGCATTGCTCGGAACCTCCGTCAACGCCATCCAGCTGGCTTCCTGGGCGCCCAGTTCCTGGATGCGGTGGTAAGCCTTCTTGCGCTCGACATCCTTGATGATGCCTTGGGCCTTGGGCACCAGCTCGAACAACTCCGCATTGTTCATGCTCACAAAGTTGATCGGGTTGTCCTTGGTCCAGAACATCACGTAGTTGTTCGGCTCGGGGCCACCCGTGCCCGCGACCGTTGAGGCCTCGAAGTTCCTGCCTCGCAGTACGTTGGCCAGCCAGGCTTGATGCTCCACGACCTGGTGTGTGACCGTGACGCCGATCTTGGCCAGCTGAGACTGAATGACGGTCGCCTCCTGGCCCAGTTGTGGCTTGACGGTTGAAGAGAACAGCGTGAACTTGAGATTGCTCTGGCCCGCCTCCGCCAGCAGCTTTTTGGCCTTCTCGGGATCATAGGTAAAGGTTGGCAGCCTCTTCGGGTGATGGAAGTCGTTCGCGCTGGCGATCTGGGCCGTTGAGCCTCTGGCGCCCTTGCCGTAAACAGCCACCGCCAGCGCGTCGCGATCGATGGCCATATTGACAGCTTGGCGCACCCGCACGTCGTTGAACGGCGGCTTGGCCGCGTTGAGCGCCAGCCAATCGAACGAATAGGCACTCTTGACGCTAGACACGAGCCCCGGCTCCTTGGTCAGCAATGGCAGTAACTGCGTCGGGATGTCGCGCACGACGTCGAGCTGCCCGATGCGCAGACTGGTCGTCAGCGCTGTCGAATCAGGAATGACCTTGAATTCCAGCCGTTCCAGATACGGCATCTTGGGGCGGTAATAGTTGGGATTCCTGGTCAGCACGATACGATCACCAGACGCCCAGTCCGACAACTGGAATGGGCCGGTTCCAACCGGCTTGCGAGCGAAGCCGGCGTTGCCGAGCGCCTTGACGGCGGTTGGCGACGGAATGCCCATGCCGCCGACATACAGGAGCTGATAGAAGAAGCCTGGCCATGCCTGGGACAGCACCACCCGCACGGTGTTCGGGTTGATGACGACTACCTGCTCGACCGGCTTGAAGAAATTGCGGTAGGGTGATGAATTGGCGGGGTCCAGGATGCGGTCGAAGGCAAACTTGACCGACGCGGCGTCGAAGTCCGTGCCATCGTGGAACTTCACACCCTTGCGCAGGAAGAAGTCGATCGCCCGGCCGTCGTCCTCCAGGCGCCAGCTCGTCGCCAGATCCGGCACGATCTGCATCTTGGCGTCGTAGCGCACCAGGGTATTGAAGATGTTCGACACCACATGGCCGGTCGCACCGTCGGTGATGACCAACAATGGGTCCAGGCTGCGCGGCTCTGACTGGATGCCGACGCGAACCACCCCACCGTCTCGCGGCTGTTGGGACAGTGCAGGCAGGTTGACTGCTGCCAAGCCAATGGCGATCACGAACGCTCCGAGCAACTTCCTGGACATGCAGTCTCCTCTTGCGGTGAGGCGCGACCTTGGAGGTGCGCCATTTTTCAAATCTGAGCGAACTATAACGATGCTGATATTATCGGATTCGGGATATCAACACAATCGATTCCAACGGCAGGGCCCCAGGTGCCGGGCTTACCGCCGCAATGCTTGAGGCTGACATGCCACGGACACGAACGGCTCATGACATCGAGCAACGCCTGCGGTTGCTGGAAGACAAACGCGCCATTCTCGGCACGCTGCATGCCTATGGCCATTGTCTGGACTATGGCGACGAGCTGGGGTTTCTCGACTGTTTCGCCGTCGATGCCGAATTGGGCTGGAGCATGTATCCCCATCCGTTGAGAGGCCATGACCGTATCCGTGAAGCGTTTCGGCGCCACACGCACGCCCCCGATGCCTGGCACAAGCATATGGTGGCGGAGCCGCAAATCGTGGTTGAGGGCGATCGGGCGCGGGTGAGCAGCATGTTCTTCCGTCTCGATCCTTACGTCAGCACCGCGGGCCCCGAGGTCTACGCTTTCGGCCGATACATCGACGCATTCCTGCGTTGCCCGGACGGGCGCTGGCGCTTTCTGCAGCGCATGGTCGAAAAGGAAGCTGCCCGCGCGGAGTCGCCCGCCCTGGCGAGGAAGCGCGACGACGGGGCTGCGTCAACAACGGCAGGCAAGGGGGCCGACCATGGATATTGAAGAGCGACTCCGGCGGCTCGAGGATGAGCAGGCCATCCTGGAAACGTTATATGGCTACGGCCACGGCCTCGACTATGGCCTGGAGGACGCGTGGATCGACTGCTGGACCGAGGACGCCGTGCTCGACTGGCCGGGTCGTGCGTTCATGCGCGGGCATGCCGAACTGCGCGCAGGTTTTCAGGCCCACTCGCATGCTCCGGCGATGTATCACAAGCACGTGGTGATGGCCCCCATGATTTCCATCGATGGCGACACCGCCACAGTGCGCAGCATGTTCGCGCGCCTCGACCGTTATCCCGACGGGCCCGGCATTCGCGCGTTCGGTCGTTACCGCGACACGCTGGTGCGTTGCGCTGACGGCCGCTGGCGGATCAAAGAGCGGCTGCCCGACATCGAGGCGGTGCGGGCGCAGCCCCCCGTGGGTGGCGAGCCGTTCCCGGACAGCCCGGCGATGCGTAAGGCCCTGGTGGGAACGCAGCACGGAAAGCCGGGCGCCTGACTGGAGGTGATCGGATGCGGCGAGTTGTTGGCTCTGACTGCAGGCCGGCACTGCAGGTCCTGTGCCATGCAGGACATGGCGCCCCTATGTTGCGGTGTGGCAAACGAAGTGGTCGGGGGAGGCACGGAGTAACGATGCTTACGCCGCCGGTGACAGGCTCAGGTTTTTATTAGGATGGCGAGGTGATCACGGTAGGTCGCCATCGGGTCGTGAGTCTGCAGGTCGCTCCAGCCCGAGACCGTGTAGAAGATGCGCCAGAACGTCTCGATCAGGCCCAGCAGCATCGTGTTCTCGAGGGTCGCGAACAAGGCGCGATGGAAGGCCCGGTCCTCGTCGGGGAAGGCCAGTCCCTGGCTGGCCTTGGCACCCATCGCCGCCACGATGCTGCGCAGCTGTGCGATGTTTTATGCCGCGGCGCACCTCGAGCAGACCGAGCGACTGCAGCGCCTTGACACCCTCGCGCACCGAGTTGCGGCCAATACCCAGTTGTTGCGCCAGGCTGCTCTCGGGCGGCAGCGGGTCGCCGGCCCTGAGTCCGTGTTCGACGATGAACTGCTTGAGCGCGGCTTGCACCGCGTGGTGCAGCGGCGGCGGCCGATCAATGGCGCGCAGGCGGGGCATCAGGCATCAGGCCGCTACCGCTACTGCATCCGGGGCCGCTGTTGCGGCATGCAGCGGTCGTGCCAATCGGTCGGTGATGGCCTCGACCTTGTGTTGCTGCTGCTGTGTGAGGCCGGCAAACGGGCGCCGGCAACTGCCGCAGTCGACACCCACAGCCCGTCCGAGGTGTATCTGAAGCGGGTGTTGGCCGCAGGGTGGACCGTTGTATCATGTCCCCATACTACGCAATATGGGTACCCCTATGAAGACAACCATCGACCTGTCGGACGCTTTGTTCGACTCTGCGAAGGCATTGGCGCAGCAACGTCGCACCACGTTGCGTGCCTTGGTGGAAGAGGGCTTGCGGCGCGTCATCGCGGATGCCCAGGCCACGGGCAGGCCGACGTTCCGGCTGCAGGACGCCAGCGTGCGTGGTGGGGAACTGCTGGAGTCGGACCCGCGACGGTGGCAGGAACTGGAGCAGTCGCATGTCGTGTCGCGTGTTCAGGAAAACGCAGCGTGATCGCCGTCGACACCAACGTGCTGGTGTATGCGCATCGAGCGGAGTGCGTTTTTCATCCGCAGGCCTTTGCCTGCATGAAGCGCCTCGCGGAGGGAGCGCAGCCGTGGGCGATTCCTGTGAGTTGCCTGCTCGAGTTTCTGTCGGTCGTCACCAACGCCAAGGTCTTCAGGCCGCCGAGCAGCCAGGCGCAGGCGATCACGCAGGTCGACGCCTGGCTCGCGTCGCCAAGCGCGCAGGTGCTGCACAGCGGTGCGCAACATTGGCGCGTGTTGTCCGAGCTTGCGCGTGCCGGCCATTTGCAGGGCGGGCAATTCCACGATGCGCGCATCGCCGCGATCTGCCTCGAAAACGGGGTTGATGCGCTGCTGAGCGCCGACCGGGATTTCGGTCGTTTCATGGCGCTGCGGGTGGTCAATCCGCTGGTCTGATCCAGAAC
>CAZADK010000190.1:6326-7726 GCA_964483855.1 uncultured Rhodoferax sp. | reverse complement strand
TCCCAAAAGGGCAGTGCGCTGCTCGAAGCGCTGTTCGCGATACTGATTTTTTCCATAGGCATTCTGGCACTGGTCGGTCTGCAGGCGGTGTCGATAAAAAACGCCATCGAGGCCAAACACCGTTCCGACGCTTCGTACATGGCCAACCAGATCATTTCGCAAATGTGGGTGGACCGCTCGAACCTCAACGCTTACGCCCACTATGAAACGGGGACTTCATGCAGCTTCAGCGGTTCGGCGTCGGCCAATGCCAACGTCGCCGGCTGGATTACGCAAGTTGGGGCCGTCCTTCCGGGCACGGCGGCGACCAAGACGCAAATTCAGGTGACCACTCCGTCTGCCGATACAAGGCAAGTGAAAGTAACGGTGTGCTGGCAGAGTCCGCGTGAAATCGCCGCGGGCACGTTCCACAACGTTGCGACCACAGCGCAAATCAACATATGAATGGCTTTTCGATTGCCCGCGCCGGGCACGTCAACGCAAGCCGCTGCTGGCGGCAGCGCGGGATAAGTCTGATCGAAACCCTGGTGGGCATGACGCTCGGCATCCTGGTGACGCTGGTTATCACCCAGGTGTGGGGCGTGTACGAAAACCAGAAGCAACGCACGGTGAGCGGCACATCGGCCCAGACGAGTGGTCTGCTTGCGCTGACCGAACTGGAGCAGGATATCCGCAGCGCCGGCGCCGGCCTGACCGATTCGGCGGCCTTCAATTGCACCACCACCTACAGCTACTATGAAAACGGCGGCACGCAGGTGTCGCCGATACCGGCCTACGCCGGAAGCATGGCGATGGTGCCAGTGCAAATTTCCGATGGCGGCGCTGGCTCCGATACGCTGACCGTCAAGCGCGGCGCCGACTTTTTGGGCGCTCTGCCGGCGACGCTCACGCTGGCCATGACATCTTCTTCGGCCGAGTTGAACCTCAGTTCGACGGCAGGCTTTGATGATGATGACATGGTCCTCGTCACCGACCCTTCGGGCAACTGCACCGTCATGCAGGTCACCCAGGTTCAGAGTGCAACAGCCAAGTTGCAACACAATCCGGGCGGCGCCACTACCTACAACCCCGCCACGAGCTACATGATCTCCAACGGCTGGCCGGCCTACACAGCCGGGGCCAAGATATTGAAGGTCGGCCAATTGATCTCGCACGCGTATACGGTCAATGCGGCCAATCAATTGGAACTGGTCGACAACACCGCGCCGGCCGCGTCGACGACATCCATACTTTCCGCCGATATCGTGATGCTGAAGGCGCAGTATGGCGTTGCCAATGCCGGCAGCCAGGACGTCAATGGCTGGGTAAGCGCCACTGCGACCAGCGGCTGGAACACCCTCGATCCAGCGAAGGTCAGGCGCATCAAGGCCGTGCGACTGGTCATCGTGGCCCGAAGTTCC
>CAZADK010000190.1:4496-6316 GCA_964483855.1 uncultured Rhodoferax sp. | reverse complement strand
CGGCAAATGTCACCAACACCTGCATCAATGTCTCGGGGGGCGTGAACAACGGCCCTTGCGCCTGGACTGACAGCGTCGCCAACCCCGCGCCGTTGGTAGACCTGAGCGCGAATGCGGACTGGCAGAAATACCGTTACCGCGTCTACCAGACCGTCATACCCCTTCGCAACGTCATCTGGGCGGGGGTATGACCGGCGCGCCCGCGTTCGCCCGGGCCGGTCGCCGCGGTCGCCGCGGTCAGCGCGGCGTCTCGCTGGTCATTGCGTTGATAGCGTTGGTGGCAATGACCCTTGCCGGCTTGGCCCTCATCAGGGCGGTCGACACGAGCAATATCATCTCCGGCAATCTCGCCTTTCGCGAATCCTCGCTCAGCGCGACCGACATCGGTGTCGAAACGGCCCTGGCAACGCTCGCAACGGTGGTCACCACTTCGTTGGATACCAACTACCCGCTCGGCTGCGCCGCCGGTGCCTGCAATTATTACCCTGTGCGCCAGGCGGTGAATTCCGTCGGCATACCGGTGGCGATCGACTGGACGCTAGTCCCGAGCACGACGGTGGATTCCAGCTACGCCGTGCAGTATGTGATCGATCGGCTATGTGATGGCCCGGCACCGGTTACCAATATCACAACAATGTGCATGCGCACCACGCAATCGTCGGTCGGCAGCAAGAAGGCTGGGGCAGTGTCCTTTACGTCCGCGAACCAGGTGTATTACCGGGCCACCGTGCGCGTGGTGGGGCCGCGCAATACCGTGAGCATGGTGCAAGCGCTCTACGCGCGCTGATCGCCGGTGAATATGACCGCGTCCAAACACGCTCGAGGTTCCGTGCCCAACGCCATTCGCCCGGCACTCCCAATTCCAAGGACTGAGCTCATGACGACTCCAGATCGATTCGCGCACAACCATGCAGTTCTATTCGCCGGCGCCTGTCTGCTGATCGGCCACGCCCCAAGTCCTGTCCATGCGGGGTCGACCGACATCGCCAACGTGCCGATGGCCGTGTCCACCATGGTCACACCCAACGTGCTGGTGGTCTACGACAACTCCCAGTCCATGGACGCCTTGATGGGCGGGGTGCTGGTTTCCGGCAATAACGCCAACACTCGCGGCAACATCGGGCGTTCGGTCATGCGCGAGGCCATGGGTACGTATCGCAGCACGTTCAACTGGGGACTGATGAGTTACGGGATGAGCTCCAATCCTCCTGCGCTGTACAGCACCTATGCCTATTACCTGGGCAGCAATACCGGGATGGTATTTACCAGCAATTGCATCGGATACTTGCCCGGAGTGTTCAACGGCGCCCCGGCGATTCCCGGCGTCTCCCCCGATGGCGGCGGACGTTGTATCGCCAACCCGCAGCCGTCGGTTGGACGCGAATACATCACGTTCAACTACGCCTCTGACGACTCCAGCATCGTCGACGTGTTGTATTACGGCGGCTACGCAGGGGCGGCGGCCAACAACCAGTTGTGGGCTCCCGCCACCAACACTGCCAATCCGACCTCTTACCGGTGGTACAAGAATCACGACACCACGGTTTCGACCTGGAACAATCCGGCCGATTTCAGCGCCTCCGTTTTCTCGGCCACGCTGACCCCGACCGACGCAGGGTTCATTCCCGGAAACTTTGGCGCATCACTTCCCAACAATATTTCGAGGTCGCTCTATTTGCCCCGGGGCTGGGGTTACTACTCCAATGTCACGGGTGCCGGCAAACTCAATGAGCCCGTAGCGGCCGATGGAACCACCCATAACAACGCCTTGCAGACGCTGCTGGCGAGCGAAACCAACGGCGCAACCGGCGAACTCAAGA
>CAZADK010000190.1:3497-4486 GCA_964483855.1 uncultured Rhodoferax sp. | reverse complement strand
CTCAAGAATGGCGCCGTATTCACCACATTGACGGGCACCCTGGGTACGGCCAAATCGTATTTTGCCGGGACGCTGGCGGGAACCGTCTCCCCGGTTCAACAAAGCTGCCAGCAAAACTTCGTGATGCTGGTCACCGATGGGCTGCCTACCGGCAATACCGCCGGGAATCTCTATTCGGCAGCCGCCCGGGCCAACACCTGCTCCTGGAGCACTACCACCAACTCCTGCACCGCGGGTGCTTTTGGCACCGCTGCCACCGATGCCACCACTGCGGTCAACGCGCTTCGCAGCACCGCGGTGTCTGGCAAGAGTTCGACCAACAAGGATGGTTCAGGATCGATCACCGGTAACTTCGACATTCAGACCTACATCGTCGCGCTCGGTGAAACCGTGGCAAACGCCAGCGCGCTGTCGGTGATGAATGCAATGGCGTTCAAGGGCGGCACTGAAAAAGCCCTGGCTGCCGGTGATGCAGTCGCCTTCAAGCAAGCGATCGCCGACATCTCCGACAACATCACGGCCAAAGTCGGCGCTTCGGCGGCGGTGGCGGTTGCGAACGCGCATGTGACCTCGTTGGACAACGCATCCTATGCGTCGAGTTACAACTCCGGGACATGGGCAGGCGACTTGGAATCGTACCCGATCGACGTGGTCACCGGCGTCCCCGGCACCACCTCGCTGTGGACCGCCGGTTCGGCGGCCACACAGTTGGACCTGCGTGCACCCTCCAGCCGCCATGTGGTCAGCTCGACCGATGCCGCGGGATCCATCGGTGGGGTTCAGTTCCAGCCGATCACGGCCGCGAGCGCCACCAAACTGAGTGCGGCCCAGCAGGCCCTGCTCAATACGCCAAGCACCACGGATGGCGCTTCGGTACTGGCGTATCTGCGCGGGGACCGTAGCGGCGAAACGGCTGGAACCTATCGCGCCCGCGCGCATCTGCTCGGCGACATGATCAACGGCGAGCCGGTGTTGGTCGGGGCCCCGAG
>CAZADK010000190.1:0-3487 GCA_964483855.1 uncultured Rhodoferax sp. | reverse complement strand
CGTTATGCCGACCCTGGCTACGGAAGCTTCAAGGCCAGCAAGATCGGCCGCACGCGCATGCTGTACCAGGGCGCGAACGACGGCCTGCTGCATGCATTCGTGGCCTCTACCGGCGCCGAGTCCTGGGCATTCGCCCCCAACCTGGTCTTGGCCAACCTGAACAACCTGAGCCGCAAGACAGGGTTCACGCACCAGTTCAGTGTCGATGGCACGCCGGTGTCGGGCGACGTCGATTTCAAGCAGGTTGACGGCGCCACCGGCAGCGGGACCGACTGGCGAACCATCCTGATCGGAGGTCTTGGCAAAGGCGGACGCGGATACTACGCGCTGGACATCACGACGCCGACCGCGTCGGACGAGGCGGACGCCGTGAGCAAGGTACTTTGGGAGTTCCCCAACAGCGTGACCGATGCCAGCGAGCGTGCCGCCGCCAAACTGAACATGGGGTATTCCTATGGCAAGCCGATACTCGTGAAGACCCGGGCCAAAGGGTGGGTCGTGCTGGTCACCTCCGGATACAACAACGGAACGAATTCCGGCGACAGCGGTGGCGACGGCGTGGGACACCTGTACGTGCTGAACCCCAAGACGGGGGACCTGATCAAGGATATTGCGACGACCGGGTGCGCCTCGACACCAAGCTCGGACCCTTGCGGCCTCGCCCAGATAAGCGCCTACGTGGAGAGCGATATTGACAATACGGCTGAATATGTGTACGGCGGCGATCTCAAGGGCAATGTGTGGCGGATCGATCTGACCGCAAGCAGTTTCAATGCCTGGACGGCGACGAAATTCGCCACCCTCAAGGACGCCGGCGATGTCGCGCAACCGGTGACCACAGCGCCTGAATTGACCTCGATTGCCGGCACCCGCATGGTCTTCGTGGGTACCGGTCTGTATTTGGGCAACACCGACATCCCCGGCTCCGCGGGCGCCAACCCGTCATCCAGCCAGACCCAATCGATGTACGGGCTGCGGGACTCTCTTGCTGCGTTGCCAAACCCGCTGCGCTCCAGCCTGCAGCAGCAGACCCTCACGCTCGATGTCAGCGGCACTACCCGAACCTCTTCGAACAATGCGGTCAACTACACCACCAAGCAAGGCTGGTACATGGATCTGCCGTCTACCGGAGAGCGGATCAACACGGACCCTGCCCTGGCTTTGGGTGCCCTGACATTCACCACCAATATCCCCAACTCGACGGTGTGCCAGCCGGGCGGCGGGAGCTGGGAGTACTTCATCAACGTCAAGACCGGTGGGCTGGTGGATTATTCGACGACCACCGGTGGCTGGTCGGGGACATTCCTGGGCAATGCACTTGCAAGTCGCCCGGTGCTGGTCCAGTTACCCAGTGGCAAAGTGATTTCGCTTGTGCGCACCTCCGACGCCCAAACCCTGACTAAGGAAGTGCCCGTCGCGCCGCCCGGTTCCGGCCCCCGGCGCATTTCGTGGCGCGAACTCTTCCGTTGATCATCCGAACCATCCAACCCCAGCGGAGCCCTCCATGTATCTACTTAGCAGACTGGTTGTTGCAGGCACCGCGCTGCTTGCCATCGCGCAACCCTCGTTGGCGATAACGCCCGGCGGCCAGCCAATACCAAGCGCGGCAATTTCTGCTTCGCCAAGCATCGTCGAGCGCGGTGGCACGATCAATTCCATCGATGCGGCAGGAAAATCCATGATTGTCGATGGCGTGCGTCATACGTTCTCGGCCATGCCCGTCAAAGTGCACGGACTCGTTGGCAAGGGTCAGGGCAAGGCGGTTGAATTGAAGGCTGGTATGCAAATCCGCTTCAATTCCTCCAAACACAACTTCTCGGCGCAGGACCAGGTGATAGAAATCTGGATCACCAGCGAAGCGGGCGATCCCAAGCGAAACTGAGAAACGGTCATCGCATGGAATGCACCGGAGCGGGCGTCGGCGAGTTGCCGGGACTGTTCGGTCGAGGCGCTTTTCGCGCCCAATTCGACTCGGGTGCGATCGGGGTCGTACGGCTCGACGACCCCGGCGACATTCAGCTCAGGACCCGGCGCGACAGCGCGGCAGCGTTCACCTAGCCCGGGGCCAGCGGCGGACTGGCCGAACTCGCTGCGGGGTGGGTTCGTGCCCGTGGGCGGACCAACCACGCCACTTGTGCCGGGTGCAGCGCAAACCCCAGCGCCTGATTGACCAAAAAGCCGTGGATACACCGCGCAGAACTGCGTTTTGACGATGGTATTGCGGTGCGATGATTGGGCTGATGAGGTTGACATGTCTATCCGTCCGTTAAGCCGGAAGAATGCCATGGTAGGTCCGGCACATGCGTCGCCGGGACTACCGAGCGCAGCGGTGCCGCGCGGGATCGCGCGGGGCCGGCCACCTTCACGGCAGGATATGCAGCGAGCCCAGCCACGATCCAAAGCCCCGGCCAGACCGAACCGACCTGCGCTGCCTTCGCATCTCACGGTTGCGATCCTCTGCGCGCTTGCGGCTGGGGCATCGGCCAACCCGAACGGCCCGGTCGTGGTCTCGGGCCAGGCGAGCGTCAGCGCGTCGGGCAAGACCCTCGCGATCACGAACACTCCTGGCACGATCATCAACTGGCGCGGCTTCTCGATCGCGCCGGACGAGCTGACCCGCTTCATCCAGCGCAACGCCCAAAGCGCGGTGCTGAACCGGGTGACCGGCCAGGATCCGTCGCAGCTGCTCGGTCAGCTGCAATCGAACGGCCGGGTGTTCCTGATCAACCCGAATGGCATCGTCTTCGGCGTCGGCTCGCGGGTCGACGTCGGCGGCCTGGTCGCATCGACGCTCGATCTGAGCGATGCCGATTTCCTGGCCGGGCGCCTCAACTTCAGGGGGCCGGCCTCGGCCGGGGGGCTGCGCCAGCTCGGCCTGATCGACACCCCGGCCGGCGGCCAGGTCGTGCTGATCGCGCCGAAGCTCGAAAACTCCGGCATCATCACAACGCCGCAGGGCGAGGTCCTGCTCGCGGCCGGCCACAGCGTTCAGTTAGCCGACACCGCGAACCCGGAGCTGCGCGTGACCGTCAGTGCGCCGGCCGGCGAAGTCCTGAACCTCGGTACGTTGATGGCCCAGGGCGGCCTCATCGGCATCCACGCCGGTCTGATCGCGCAGCACGGCAGCATCGGCGCCGACCGGGCCGAGGTCGGCGCCGGCGGACAGGTGCTGCTCAAGGCGACGGGAGCCATCACCCTGGGCAAGACCAGCCTGATGAGTGCCAGCGGCAGCGCGGGCGGGCGCATCACCATCGATGCGCAGCACGGCACGGCGCAGATCGCAGGCAGCGTCGATTCGATGGGCAGTGCAGGCGCCATCGCGCTGTCGGCGCGCGAGCTCACGGTGCAGGGCGCGGTGAGCAGCGAGGGAGATCTGACGGTAAAGGCGGGCAACCTGACCGTGGCGGAGGGCGGCGGCATTCAGACCGCACGCGGCGCAACGACCATCAGCGGCAATTTCCGCCAAACCGGTGGGCATGTCGCCCCT
>CAZADK010000189.1:0-7736 GCA_964483855.1 uncultured Rhodoferax sp. | reverse complement strand
CGGCTTCATCGCCGGCCTGGTGACCGGTGTGGCGCTGGTGCTGCAATACATGGCCAACGGGCAGAGCTGGGCCGACAACGTGTTGCATGCAGGCGACGGGCGGCGCTTCACGCGCTGGATCGGCGTCGGACTGGGCATTGCGCTGTTGACCGGTGTCGGCGCCTTCCTTTTCGGCCGTCCGTTCCTGACCAGTGCCGCCGGGCATCCGACGGTCGCGGTGCTCGGCGAGTTACCGCTGGCCACGGCAGCCCTGTTCGACCTGGGCGTCTACATCACCGTGGTAGGCGCGACGATGCTGATGCTGTCGGTGCTCGGCGCCGCCAGCAAGGAGCGGTCCCGATGATGCCGAGCATGGAATTCCTGATGGCCACCGGTATCGGCTGGACCGCCGCCTGCGGCATCTGGCTGGTGCTGCGCGGTCGCACCTTCCCGGTGGTGCTGGGGCTGACGGTGCTCGGTTACGCGGTCAATGTGTTCATCTTTGCGATGGGCCGCATGTGGAGCAACGCGCCGCCGATCGTCGGCTCGGGTGGGCAGCAGATCGCCGATCCGTTGCCGCAGGCGCTGGTGCTGACCGCCATCGTGATCGGTTTCGCCACCACTGGCTTCGTGATTGAACTGGCGCTGCGCAGCCGGCACGAGTCCGACACGGACCATGTGGACGGCAAGCCTGACGATGGGTCGGAGCCACGCGCATGACGATGGGCCTGCTTGACCACCTGCCGGCATTGCCGGTGCTGCTGCCATCCGCGACCGCGATCCTGCTGCTGCTGCTTGGAGACCATGGCGGCGGTGAACACAATCTGCGCAAGCTGGCGTTGTCCAACCGCGTCTCGATCATCTCGGCGCTGATCGGCCTGGTGATCGCGATCCAGCTTTTCCTGCAGGCGGCTGACGGCAACCTGATGGTCTATCGCATGGGCGAATGGCCGGCGCCGTTCGGCATCGTGCTGGTGGTCGACCGCCTCGCCGCCATGTTGATCCTGCTGACCTCGCTGGTCGCATTGCCGGTGCTGTTGTACGCCAGCGGCGGCTGGGCCGGTCACGGGCGCTATTTCCATGCCTTGTTTCAGTTCCAGCTGATGGGGCTCAACGGCGCGTTTGCCACCGGCGACCTGTTCAACCTGTTCGTGTTCTTCGAGGTGCTGCTGATCGCCAGTTACGTGCTGATGATGCACGGCATGGGCCGCGAGAGGCTGCGTGTGGGTGTGCATTACGTGGTGCTCAACCTCGCCGCGTCTGCCCTGTTCCTGATTGGTGTGGCGCTGCTATATGCATTGACCGGCACGCTGAACATGGCCGACCTGGCGCTGCGCGTGCCGCTGGTCGAGGGGCCGGACGCGGTCGTGCTGCAGGTCGCGGCGCTGACGCTGCTGGTGGTGTTCGGCTTCAAGGCGGCCCTGGTGCCGCTGTCGGTCTGGTTGCCGGCCACCTATGCGGCATCGAGCGCGCCGGTGGCCGCCTTGTTTGCGATCATGACCAAGGTTGGCGTCTATGCGATCTGGCGCGTGCACGGTGTGATTTTTGGCGATACCGCGGGCGCATCGGCGAACCTGGTCGAGCCGCTGCTGCTGCCACTGGCAGTCGCCACCAGTGTGCTGGCGGTGCTGGGCGCACTGTCGGCGCAGACCTTGCCGCGGCTGGTGGCCTGGTTGACGGTCGCCTCCGTTGGCACCCTCCTGATCGCGCTCGGCCTGTTCGAGGCGCTGGCCTGGTCGGCAGCGATGTACTACATGGCGCACAGCACGCTGACCGGTGCAGGCTTGTTCCTGCTGATCGAGCTGGTCGCGGCGCAACGCGGCGAGGTCGGTAGCCGCATCGAACCCGCCTCACCGGTGGCGCAACCGGCTCTGATGGGCATGATGCTGTTGCTGGCGGCCGCTTCGAGCATCGGCTTGCCGCCCTTGCCCGGATTCATCGGCAAATTGATGTTGCTGCAAGCCTCCAGCGGCCATGCCCAGGTGGTCATGGTCTGGGCGGCGGTTCTGCTGGTGGGTTTTGCGACCATGCTCGGCCTGGCGCGCGCCGGCAGCACCTTGTTCTGGCATGTGCGCAGCGACCTGCCTTCGGGCGCTTCGGGCGCCAGTGCGCCGCTGGTGGCGGCCACCGGCGCGCTGCTCGCGCTGAGCGTGGCGATGAGCATATTTGCGGCGCCGTTGCAACGGTACACGCAGGCGGCGGCCGCGCAATTGCTGGACCGCGACGCGTATGCCGCAGCGGTGTTGGGCGAGCAGGGCGGCGCCGCCGCGCGCACGACCCGGCCCTACACCGGCGACAGGGGAACCAAACCATGAAGCGCCGCGGCTGGTTGCCCCATCCGGTTCTGTCCGCACTGCTGGTGCTGAGCTGGCTGGCGCTGCAGCAGAGCCTGGCCGTGCCACAGGTTTTGACGGCGCTGGTGCTGGGCTGGGCGATACCGCAACTGGTGCACGGTTTCATCGGCGAGCGTCTGCATGTGCGCAGCTGGCGCGGTGCAGGCCGGCTGATGCTCATCGTGCTGTGGGACATCGTCGTGTCCAACATCACGGTGGCGCGCATCGTGCTGTCGCCGCTGTCCAACCCGCAGCCGGCCTGGGTGCCGATCCGGCTTGACGTGACACATCCGATGGCGATCACCTTGCTGGCCACCATCATCACAACGACGCCGGGTACGGTCTCGTGCATCGTCGATGGGGAGCGCCGGCTGATCCTGGTGCATGCGCTGGACTGTACCGACCCGGCCGCGATGGCGCGGGACATCAAGCAGCGGTACGAAGTGCCACTCGGGGAGATTTTCGGATGACCATTCTGCAGCTGGCACTGGATTTTGCAACGCTGGCCGTCGCGCTGGCGATGGTGCTGTGCGGTGTACGGTTGTTCCGCGGGCCCGACGTGCCGGACCGCATCCTGGCCTTCGACACCTTGTATATCAACATCGTCGCACTGGTGATCCTGCTCGGCTTGCGCTGGCAGACCGCGATGATGTTCGAGGCCGCGCTGATCGTGGCCATGCTGGGGTTCGTGGGCACGGTGGCGCTGGCGCGTTACGTGACCCGCGGCGACGTGATCGAATGAGCAACAGGGAGCGATGATGGCGATGCACGACTATCCCGTGGTGATCCAGCTGCTGGCGGCCTTTCTGCTGGTCGTGGGCGGAGTGTTTGCGCTGGTGGGATCGATCGGCCTGTTGCGGTTTTCCGATTTCTTCATGCGATTGCATGCGCCGACCAAGGCCACGACGCTGGGTGTGGGCGGCGTCCTCCTGGCCAGCATCGTGCTCGGCTGGGCGCGCGGCCAGCCCGCCGTGCACGAGGTGCTGATCACGCTGTTCCTGTTCATCACCGCGCCGGTATCGGCCAACCTGATGGCGATGGCGGCGCTGCACCTGCAGGTGGCATCGCGCGCCGAGCCGGTCGAGGAGTCGCGCGCGGTGCCGTGACGCTTGCGCGCGCGACCGCCTGGGCGGCCATCTCTGCGTGTCGACCGCGATCGGGTTGTCAGTGCGCCTTTGTGCCAGCCTTGCCGCTCCCCGCCATCACTTTGTCGGTGTACGCGATGGCCAGTGCCGAGAGCAGGAATACGATGTGGATGATGGTCTGCCACATCAATACCTTGACGTCGTAGTTTGCCGCGTTGATGAAGGTCTTGAGCAGGTGGATCGACGAGATCCCGATGATGGCCGTGGCAAGCTTGGCCTTGAGCACCGATGCGTTGACATGGCTCAGCCATTCCGGCTGGTCCGGGTGCGATTGCAGGTTCATGCGGCTCACAAAAGTCTCGTAACCACCGATGATCACGATGATCAGCAGGTTGGAGATCATGACAACGTCGATCAGTGCCAGCAAAACCAGCATCAGCACCGTCTCGTTGAACGACTTGATCTCGTAGTCGGCCTTGTAACCGGTGCTGGTGATCAACGCCTGCAACGCGGCCTGGTCGCCCCAGGAGGCTTCGAGCAGGTGCACGAGTTCGACACAGAACTGGAACACATAGACGGCCTGTGCCGCGATCAGGCCCAGTACAGCGGCAACTGCAGCCAGCGGCTGGCGAAAATCAGGTTGAAAAAGGGCCCGAATCCGCCTGGGCGGGGTTTCACGGGCTCACTTATGGCGTGCAGTCGGGGTTAAAGTACATGGGCGGCATTGCAGGTTCGCACCTGTGCGCTGCCCGCTCGCAGGCAGCCCGCCCGGCCCCGTCAGTACCTTGTAAGTGGCCTGCGCGACAGTCGGGAAAGTCAAGAGTCAGTCCAATCCAACCAGATGAGGAGATGCAGGCATGAGTACGATTCAATCTGTGTTAGTCGAAAACCGGGTCTTCGAGCCTGCCGCCGAGGTGGTCAAGGCCGCGCGTATCTCCGGCATGGCCGGTTACGACGCCTTGTGCGCCGAGGCCGCGCGGGACTACGAAGGTTTCTGGGCCCGCCTGGCCAACGAGAACCTGGACTGGAGCAAGCCGTTCACCCGTACGCTGGACGAATCCAATGCCCCGTTTTACCAGTGGTTCAACGACGGCGAACTCAACGCCAGCGCCAACTGCCTGGACAAGCACATGGGCACCGCGGTCGAGAACAAGACTGCGGTGATCTTCGAGTCCGACGATGGCAACGTCACCCGCACCACCTACCGCGAGCTGCTCACGCGGGTCAGCCAGTTTGCCAATGCGCTCAAGGCCAAGGGTATCGGCAAGGGTGACCGGGTGCTGGTCTACATGCCGATGACGCTCGAGGGCGTGATCGCGATGCAGGCCTGTGCCCGCATCGGAGCCACGCACAGTGTCGTGTTCGGTGGTTTCTCGGCCAAGGCCTTGCAAGAGCGCATCATCGACGCCGGTGCGGTGGCGGTGATCACCTCCAACTACCAGATGCGTGGTGGCAAGGAGCTGCCGCTCAAGGCGATCGTCGATGACGGCCTGGCCATGGGGGGCTGCGAGTCGATCAAGACCGTCTTCGTGTATGAGCGCAGCAAGACCGCCTGCAACATGGTGGCCGGGCGCGACGTCACGTTTGGTCAGGCGCTGCAGGGCCAGTCCGACCAATGCCCGCCGGTCGCCGTGCCGGCCGAGCATCCGCTGTTCATCCTCTACACCTCCGGCTCGACCGGCAAGCCCAAGGGCGTGCAGCACGCCACTGGCGGTTACCTGCTATGGGCCAAGCTGACGATGGACTGGACCTTCGACCTGCGGCCGACGGATGTGTTCTGGTGCACCGCCGACATCGGCTGGATCACCGGCCATACCTACGTGGCGTATGGCCCGCTGGCGGCTGGTGCGACCCAGATCATCTTCGAGGGCGTGCCAACCTGGCCCAATGCCGGTCGTTTCTGGCAGATGATCGAGAAACACAAGTGCTCGATCTTCTACACCGCGCCCACCGCGATCCGCTCGTTGATCAAGGCAGCCGAGGCCGATGCGAAGGTGCATCCGGCGCGTTCGGACCTGAGCAGCCTGCGCATCCTGGGTTCGGTTGGCGAGCCGATCAATCCGGAAGCCTGGATGTGGTACTACAAGAACGTCGGCGGCGAGCGTTGTCCCATCGTCGATACCTTCTGGCAAACCGAGACCGGCGGCCACATGATCACGCCGTTGCCCGGTGCGACACCGCTGGTTCCCGGCAGCTGCACCCTGCCGCTGCCCGGCATCATGGTGGCCGTCGTCGACGAGGCCGGCAAGGAGCTGCCCAACGGCACCGGCGGCATCTTGGTCGTCAAGCGGCCGTGGCCGTCGATGATCCGCACCATCTGGAAGGATCCGGAGCGTTTCAAGTCCAGTTATTTTCCGCCCGAGATGGGGGGTACGATGTACCTGGCCGGCGATGGCGCGGTGCGCAGTATCGATCGTGGTTACTACCGCATTACCGGCCGTATCGACGACGTGCTCAACGTCTCGGGCCACCGCATGGGCACGATGGAGATCGAGTCCGCGCTGGTCGCCAAGACCGATCTGGTGGCCGAGGCGGCCGTGGTCGGGCGCCCGGACGATGTGACCGGCGAGGCGATCTGCGCCTTCGTCGTGCTCAAGCGCAGCCGGCCCACCGGCGAAGAGGCGAAACAGATCGCCACCGAACTGCGCAACTGGGTAGCCAAGGAGATCGGCCCGATCGCCAAACCCAAGGACATCCGTTTCGGCGACAACCTGCCCAAGACGCGCAGCGGCAAGATCATGCGTCGGCTGTTGCGCAGCCTGGCCAGGGGCGAGGCGATCACGCAGGACATTTCGACGCTGGAAAATCCGCACATCCTCGATCAATTGTCCGAGAAGCAGTAACCGGGCCCTTGCTCAGGGCGCGATGCGGCCAACGACCTCGAGTTGTTGCCCGAGGCGGCGCAACACGATGCCTTCGCCGGAGGCGGTGAAGCCGTCGGTCAGTGCCGAGATGTTGACCTGGTGCGTGACAACCACCAGTGCACCTGGCCCGTTCCATGCCAGCAGCAAGGCACGCGCGGCGGAGGTCTGTTGCGGGGCGTTGTCGCGGTCCTCGAAAAACGAATTGAAGGCTGCCTGCGGCGTGACGCGGCCGGGAAACGCCAGCTCTGCCGTATCGCGGGTGCGGCACCATTGCGATGCCAGCACCTTGCCCACCGTCACGCCTTGCTCGCGCAGACGCGCTCCGATGCGCTGGGCTTGCGCGCGGCCGGCCGCATCCAGGTTGCGCTGGGTGCCGCAGTCGCCAAGCCGGAACCCGGGCGGGTCACCGACGCCAGGCGCGTTGGCGTGGCGAAACAGCACGATGCCGCCTGTGCGCAAGGTGTTCCATGTGGCGGCGTCCGTCAGGGCGCCCGTTGCGCGGGCCGGTGACGCAGTGCCCACGGCGAGCGCAAGGGCGGCAAGCAGGGTGTTGCGTCGGGTTGAATCAGGCCGGCCGGGGTGGTTCATGGAGCTGATATGCCAGTGGCGATCGTGACCGCAGTGTGACTGCTGCCAGGCACGCGAGTGCAGTGCGTTGGACCAACAACGCGCCGCTATGCTCCAAGAAAACCCGCCGGCCGTCGAGCGGCGGGCGGGCGGGGCGATGCGGCGGCAGGGGTGCCGTTACAGCACGGACTGGGTCATTTGAGCGACAGGACCCAGGCTGCCAGTTTCTTGGCATCGGCCTCATTGACCTGGGTGTTCGCCGGCATCGGGACCGGGCCGTATACGCCCGAGCCGCCTTTCATGATCTTGATCGCCAGCTTGTCGGCCGCGCCGGCCTGGCCGGCGTATTTGGTCGCGACTTCCTTGTAGCTGGGGCCGACCAGCTTCTTCTCGGTGGCATGGCAGCTCATGCAGTTCTTGGCGGAGGCAAGGGCCTGGTCGGCAAAGGCCGGTGCCGCAATGCAGGCAGACAGCGCGATCACCACGCTGGGCCAGTTTGCTTTCGTCATGGACATCCTCTGGGTTGGGTTACAGTTCCTGAGCGGGATTGTAAGGACCATGATGGTGGCCTCCTGTCAGCAAATGTGTCGAATTTCTGGGAGAACATGATGTATTTTCTGGCTCTGGGCGTGATCTTGCTGGCTCTGAAGTACTTGGCGATCGGCCCTGTTGCAGACTGGAACTGGTGGTGGGTCTTGGCGCCGTTCGCACTGGCGGTCGCCTGGTGGTACTGGGCCGACTCGAGTGGCTACACCAAGCGCAAGGCGATGGAGCGCGAGAACAAGAGGCGCCAGGCGCGCATCGAACGCAACAAGGACGCCATCGGAACCAACTTCCGCAAGCGACAATGACCCGAGGAAACGCCGGGCCGCCCCAAGTTTCCTCGCACCCCCTCGGGGGGCCTGGCG